>CAYOFB010000212.1:0-1506 GCA_964403145.1 uncultured Candidatus Bathyarchaeia archaeon | reverse complement strand
AGTATAATCCGGCAAACTGCAAGCCTGAAGAAGTTGAGAGGCTCAGAGAATCCTATGGAATAAAGCCAGATGAGAAAATGATATTCTTCCTAGGTAGACTTACATGGGTTAAGGGTGTAAGAAATCTCGTTCAGGCAATGCCTCTAGTTTTAGAGGAGTTTCCAAACGTTAAGCTCGTCATTTTAGGCAAAGGTGAACAGCAAAGCGACATTCAAGAAGCAGTTCACAGACTCGGAATCCAAGATAAGGTCATCTGCAGATTCGACTTTGTCCCAGAAAAGGAGCGTATACTCCACTACGCAGCCGCAGACCTATGCGTATTCCCATCAATCTACGAGCCTTTCGGCATAGTCAGCCTAGAAGCAATGAGCATGGCCAAGCCAGTAGTCGTAGGCGGCCACGGCGTAGTAGGCTTCAAAGAACAGGTTATAGCGTCTGGTCCGGACCAAAATGGAGTTCACGTGAACGGTAATGACCCTGCCGACATAGCTTGGGGAATAAAACAGGTGCTATGTGATCCCGAAAGAGCTAAGAGATGGGGAGAAAACGGAAGGAAAAGAGTGTTGCAATATTTTACCTGGAGAAAGGCTGCGGAACAAACGTTGGAAATTTATGAGACTATAGTGTTGGAAGCTAAAACGTCGCTGGTGGCTAAGGAAAAGTTAGCCTAAAAGATTAAAAAGTATACAATTATGAGTGTTAGTCCAACGGTGAAGAATAACATTCCTAAATCTTTTGACTTTCTCCCTTTGCGAGTATCTTTCATTCCTTCCCTTAGAATTGCAGGGTTTGCTCCAGCTCTGCCTCTTCCACGAGTCATAATGTATGAGAATTCAGATAGAGGAAGCAAACTGGCAAAACCCATTCCAAACAGGAAAATGACCGCAACTGAAAAACATATTTTTAAGGCATCTATAAACATGAGATCTGTTAGCGTATACAGAATTAGGCTTCCCAACGCGACAATTATCAAGGTTATTGAAATGGCAATTAAATAAAGCTTGAAAAATTCTATAATGTCTCTTCGAACTACCAAGATTAATGTTCTCCAAGTTAATTACTATTTCCTAACTTAAAAGCATTTATTTTAAGCAATTTTCGAAAAAATTAATTTCACACCGAGTTCTAATATACTGGAGGGGGATGCTGATGCCTGAAGAATTCTGGGATGAATTTTTCAGCTTTCAGATAGGCCCATTTGGATTCTGGGCTTGGCCATATAGGCCATTTGCAGTTCGATATTCTAGAACTGCCGATTCGCATATACTTCAGATAAGGCTTAGGCCGCCAGCCAAAAAGGAGGAAATCAAGGTTAGACTTATTGAGCCTGGACTCTTAGAAATTGAATGGCCGAGAAAAAAGAGGGGAGAAGAGATTCCGATAGAATAGGTTAACGGCGGCTTGCAGCCTTTTCTAAAGCGGCTACGCCTGGAAGCTCCTTACCCATTAAAAACTCGATTAGGGCTCCGCCAGCCGTGCTAATATAGCCCATCTTGTCTGCTAAGC
>CAYOFB010000211.1:0-1515 GCA_964403145.1 uncultured Candidatus Bathyarchaeia archaeon | reverse complement strand
TCCTTCTCGAAAGTTTAGGAATAAAAGCAGAAGCCATAATCAAGGACGGCCAAAAAACATCTGGTGGAAAAACCATTTTAGAGCTTGAAGGAAACGCAAGAACCATTTTGGCCGTAGAAAGAACGCTGCTTAACCTAATTTCAAGGATGAGCGGAATAGCAACTCAAACAAATAGAATAGTTGAGAAGGTTAGAGCAGCTGGCTATAGGACAAAGATAGCGTGTACAAGAAAGACGGCGCCTGGACTTGAATACTTTGATAAGAAGGCTGTTTGGCTTGGCGGTGGAGACACCCATCGCCTACGTCTAGACGATATGATTCTGATTAAGGACAACCACGTAGCCATAATTGGAGGCATAAAAGAGGCTGTAAAAATCGCAAAGGAAAAAGCTTCATTCTCAAAGAAGATTGAAGCTGAAGTGTCAAGTGTTGATGAAGCCATTGAAGCGGCAAGGGCTGGAGCAGACATCATAATGCTGGACAATTTTTCTCCTAAACAAGTTAGAGATGCCGTAAAAAAACTGGAAGAGGAGGGAATTAGGGACAAAGTTCTCGTGGAGGTTAGCGGTAGAATAAATGAGGAGAATGTTCTGGAGTTTGCATCCATAGGAGTTGACATAATAAGCCTCGGAATACTTACCCACAGCGTTAAAGCTTTAGACTTAAGTTTAGAGGTGAAGCAGGTAACAGCCTAAATTATTCTCCGACAGCCAGAACCATAATCACTTCAATAACCGCTGAGGCCAATAAAATCAGTGCACAGATGGCAATCCATTTATAGGTTTCATGAAGTTTACTTCTGAACTCACCTTTTAGCAGTCTAAATGTGAGAATTGTGCTTTCGCTCATAGCAATTGCGTAGGAAATAAATTCCATCCAGAAAAACGGAAGCAGAAAATAGCCCAAAAATACCAGCGCCGGAGGGTACCCTTCTACAACTGCAATCATTTCTATATAGTAGCCCGTGTTGAATAGAATAAACGCTCCATAGGCTATTCCAGCTACGGGAACAAACATTATTAGGCAATGCATAAAATTGTTTCCAAAAACATACGGAACGGTAGTTATGTACTCTTTCGCCTTTTCAAATTCTTGAACTGTTTGGTTGGCATATTCAATGTCAACTGGCATAAATGTTCCTGAAGCGCAGACAACAATTGATGCAATAAGAAAAATGAGTATTAGATAGAGTCTTGGTATAGGAAATATCTCTTCTCCCTTTTCTTTTCTCTCCATCTCTCTTCCTCTAAGTTTTTGGATGTATCACTACTGCCCTAAATCCTCTTGCGCATGGATTTAAAATTTCTCGAAAAATAACATTTTTTATAACGCCGTCTCTATCCTCTGCAAATCCTATAATGTCATGTTCAGCCGGAATCAGAGAATGCATGTAAATTCCATTTTCACCTTTTTTAGGCTGACATTTAGCCGGGAGCCCTAAAACAAATTCTTTCTTTTCTTCTAGACATTTTTTGGCCGTGAAGATTATGGCGTAGGCTCCGGCGGTGAGTTCAG
>CAYOFB010000210.1:0-1537 GCA_964403145.1 uncultured Candidatus Bathyarchaeia archaeon | reverse complement strand
GCTTAGCAGACAAGATGGGCTATATTAGCACGGCTGGCGGAGCCCTAATCGAGTTCTTAATGGGGAAAGAGCTTCCAGGCGTAGCCGCATTAGAAAGAGCTGCAAGCCGCCGCTAGACTATTCTATTGGAATTTCTTCTCCCCTCTTTTTTCTCGGCCATTCAATTTCTAAGAGGCCAGGCTCTAAAAGCCTAACCTTGATTTCCTCCTTTTTGGCTGGTGGCCTAAGCCTTATCTGAAGTATATGCGAGTCGGCGGTTCTAGAATAGCGAACTGCAAATGGTCTATATGGCCAAGCCCAAAATCCAAACGGGCCTATCTGGAAACTGAAGAATTCATCCCAGAATTCTTCAGGCACCAGCATCCCCTCTAGTACATTGAACATTGGTGTGAAATTAATTTTTTCGAAAATTGCTTAAAAAATTGCTTTTAACTTAAGAAATAGTATAATTAACTTGGAGAGCATTAACCTTGGTAGTTCGAAGAGACATTATAGAATTTTTCAAGCTCTACTTAATTGCCATTTCAATAACTTTGGTAATTGTCGCGTTGGGAAGTC
This sequence comes from uncultured Candidatus Bathyarchaeia archaeon, assembly GCA_964403145.1. Lineage (GTDB taxonomy): Archaea > Thermoproteota > Bathyarchaeia > Bathyarchaeales > WUQV01 > CAYXFE01. The sequence continues at coordinate 979 of CAYOFB010000210.1, read as the reverse complement.
TAATTCTGTATATGCTAACAGATCTCATGTTTGTGGATGCCTTAAAAATATGTTTTTCAGTCGCGGTTATTTTTCTGTTTGGGATGGGTTCTGCCAGTTTGCTTCCTCTATCTGAATTCTCATACCTTATGACTCGTGGAAGAGGCAGAGCCGGAGCAAACCCTGCAATTCTAAGGGAAGGAATAAAAGATACTCGCAAAGGGAGAAAGTCAAAAGATTTAGGAATATTATTCTTCACCGTTGGGCTAACACTCATGATTGTATACTTTTTAATCTTTTAGGCTAACTTTTCCTTCAGCTACCAGCGACGTTTCAGTTTCTAACACTATAGTCTCATAAATTTCCAACGTTTGTTCCGCAGCCTTTCTCCAAGTAAAATATTGCAACACTCTTTTCCTTCCGTTTTCTCCCCATCTCTTAGCTCTTTCGGGATCACATAGCACCTGTTTTATTCCCCAAGCTATGTCGGCAGGGTCATTACCGTTCACGTGAACTCCATTTTGATCCGGACCAGACGCTATAACCTGTTCTTTGAAGCCTACTACGCCGTGGGCGCCTACGACTACTGGCTTGGCCATACTCATGGCTTCTAGGCTGACTATTCCGAAGGGTTCGTAGATTGATGGGAAAACGCATAGGTCTGCAGCTGCATAATGTAGTATTCGCTCACTTTCCGGCACAAAATCGAATTTGCAGATAACTTTGTCTTGGATTCCGAGCCTATAAACTGCTTCTTGAATGTCGCTTTGCTGTTCTCCCTTTCCCAAAATGACTAGTTTAACGTTTGGATATTCTTCTAGGACCAATGGCATTGCTTGGACGAGATTTCTTACACCCTTAACCCATGTTAATCTGCCTAGGAAGAATATCATTTTTTCATCTGGCTTTATTCCGTAGGATTCTCTGAGCCTCTCAACTTCTTCAGGCTTGCAGTTTGCCGGATTATACTTTTCTGGGTCTACTCCGTTCCAGACAACGC
>CAYOFB010000209.1:0-1544 GCA_964403145.1 uncultured Candidatus Bathyarchaeia archaeon | reverse complement strand
GGAGAGGTTTTGAAGGTTTAATCTATGATAATAAGGTTGAACTTGACCCGCGAGCAGTGGGCGGAATCATTCATCTAGGCGGAACAATACTGCATACTGTGAGATGCCCAGAATTCAGGAAGAAAAGAGGCATTTTGAAGGCTGCTGAAACACTGAAGAAAAACAAAATTGACGGCTTAATTGTTATCGGCGGGAACGGCTCATTTAAAGGCGCATACAAGCTAGCTCAACACTGCGAAACAGCCATAGTAGGCGTACCGGCAACAATTGACAACGACGTTTACGGAACAGACGAGACTATAGGTTTCGATACCGCTGTAAATACGGCGGTTTCGCTGATAGACAAGATTCGGGATACGGCGGTTTCTCATGAAAGAGTGTTCATAGTTGAGGTTATGGGGAGAAAAAGGGGCTTCCTAGCCCTAGAAGTAGGATTAACCGTAGGAGCAGAGAGCATACTTGTTCCAGAAATAAGTGTGAATATGGACAAAATATGCGAAAGAATAGTTGAAAACAGCAGAAAAGGAAAGCGTTCAAACATAATTGTGGCAGCGGAAGGTGTAGGAATAACGAGAAAACTAGCAAGATACATAGAGAAGAAGACAAAATGCGAGGTAAGAGTGACTGTTCTTGGCCACGTGCAGAGGGGAGGCCACCCAACGGCGAGAAGCAGAATGCTAGCATGCCTATTCGGAGAAAAAGCAGTAAAAATGCTGCTTGAAGGGAAAAGAAACAAAATAGTAGCGATAAAAGGAAACAAAATAACCGAAGCGGACCTAAAAGAATCATTCATAAAGGAAAAACCCTTAAAACTAGAACTTCTGACACTCGCAGAAAAACTATCAATTTAGCCAGCTTTCTTCAAGTAATCCTAATCTCGTCAATTGGAATACGCACTATCTGGTAGGAATACCAGCTTTTTCACACTTATGCTCGACTACTCTGACAAATAGTTTGTAGAGTAAGGTTATGAAGGGCTTGTACCATCTGCCTGCGAAAGAGTCGTCTATAAGCGAGTAAACCCATCTTATATCATGTTTTAGACATTTAACCAGCAATTCTCGGTAAAGCCCAGTTATTTCTTCGCATCTAAACCAGTCTTCATTTTTTAGTCTCCCCATAGGCACGAAATATAGCGGGACTATTAGGCTTTTTATGCCCTTAAGGTCATCGACCAGCTCTATCGTTTTGATGAGATCATCCTCTGTTTCTTCCGGGACTCCTACGATTAGTGTGCAGGCTGGAACCAAGCCGTGATCATGCATTAACCCCATTCCCGTACGCACAACTTCTGGCCATTGTTCCGGCTTGAATGGATGCGCCTTTGCCGGCATAATCTTTTTGGCTAGTTCTGGCGAGCCTGTTTCTATGCCTATTTCTGCGCCCCACCATGGCTGCTTCTGCCGAATTATCTCCGCGACTGTTGCGAAAAGCTTTGGTTTCGCTGCGACGGCTGCAAGTGAGCAGTGGCTCCATCCCATCCCTTCACATTTTTTAACGACCAACTCATGCAGTTTAATTAGTTTTTCATCTTTTGGTATGGT
>CAYOFB010000208.1:0-1545 GCA_964403145.1 uncultured Candidatus Bathyarchaeia archaeon | reverse complement strand
GTTGAAGCAGTCTTTAAGCCTCAACTGGAAAGAACTGGAACGATAAACGACATAAGATACTTCAAGTCAATCAAGTAAGCCTCCTTTCCTCATTTTTATTAGCCAAAATTATATCTGTTATGAAGCAAATTATTGAAGTGGTGAAATGTTTGAGTGAAGAAGAACTTATTGAAGTCGGTAGGGTTACACATTTCTATCCGAAAATAAGCGTTGCAATAGTTGAATTAAAGGCTCCACTTAATATAGGCGACAAGATTCTAATTAGGGGAGCAACAACGAATTTTGAGCAAACTGTTGAGTCTATGCAGATAGAGCACAAAAACATCGAGAAAGCCGAAGCAGGACAAATAATAGGGTTAAAGGTTAAGGAAAGGGTTAGAGAAAACGATAAGGTTTACAGAATATTATAAAAATAGGGAAGATAAAGTTATTCATCGTACTGTTGATATGCATCTCATAAAGGCAATTGCAGTTTCGTAGTTGGAGGCTAATGCCATTTTTCTCTTTGTTGGCTTAATGAACACCTCCAACATATATCTTAAATCTTACTATAAAATAAACATTTCTGATAAATAAGAAGGGCCTACCTTACGTTTTCATATTCTATTTTTAGCGGCCTGGATAGCATAAAGTATGATAGGTAATGAGGCTGCCAAAAGAGAAAGTTTTTGATAGGCCCCCACTTTTTAAGTCTCCTAGCAGATTCATAAGCTGGACTCTTCAGAACAGCTATCTTACCATGCTCCATTAGCCTATTTATGAAATCGGTAATTTCCATCATATGGAAGTTCTCGTTGAAGCCACCAATTTTAAAGAAAGCTTTTCTTCGAACCGCAAAGAAATCTCCCCTATTATACAGCCTTAACAGAAAAGGAAACTTTCCGCACAGCTTAATGTAGGTTGAATCAAGCAAATAAAAGGTTTTTTGGATAAAATTCGCCTCTGAATAGGGTAAGGCATAGCAGACCGCAGCTAGCACCCCCGGATCCTTAAAAGCTTCCAATGCTTCCTCAAACAATTTTTTCGATACTATTGTGTCTGCATCCATAAAAACGAGAATATCACCTCTAGCCTTCTTCGCTCCATAATTCCTAGCCTTTGAAAGCCCTTCTTCCTTGAATCGGTAGGCTTTATCAGCCAGTTTCTTCGCAACCTCATAGGTTCCGTCTATACTGCTATCCACAACCAGTATTTCAGCCTTAAACCCGCGTAAAACACGTTTAAGAATAGCAAGAGTTCTACCTATATAATTTAACTCGTTCTTAGTCGCAATTATTATAGAGAACATACTCGACCACATATATCAAAGTCTCAATTATAAATTTTAAAGAAAACCGCAAACCTCTAACCAATGCCAACGTTTACCAGCCATTAACAGACAAGTTATCAGACAGAACCCTTGTACAAAATAGAGAATAGATTTAAGTGTATATGCGATATGGGCTCATCAACTGTTTAAAAACGCAAATAGAAGCGTACCCGGCGTATTTGTGGTGGGGCCGCCGGGATTTGAACCCGGGATCGCCAGCGCCCCAGGCTGGTATC
>CAYOFB010000207.1:0-1557 GCA_964403145.1 uncultured Candidatus Bathyarchaeia archaeon | reverse complement strand
CCAACTGATATGTCGGCCAGTTCGGCGCTGAAGTCATTGCAGGAGCTGCAGTTTTCTCTGACGTACTGCTTTATTTCAGCTAATGGTATGGAAACCCTTTCAGAATCAAGCGCGAGCAGCATGTTGCCCTTAATGTTCATTTTTCTTATATGACTGGGGTTTATGCCTAGTTTTCCATGAATGTGATTTTCCATAAGCCCGTCATAATTGAAGCATTCAGAACATGCCAATCCTATCAAAATTTTTAGTGGATTAGTGAATTTTTTGAGTTTGGACATCTCCATTTTTCTGATGGCGTGGATTTGACATGGTGTTCCTACGAAGGCAACTTCACTCTTTTTTTGCTTAATTGCCTCCGTTAGGGCGAGGATGTTTGGCGAATAGAAGTATTTAGTTCCGGCCGATTGTAAGATTTCCTGCGGTGTCGTGGCCAGTGTCGGGTGCGGATAGAACGGTTTCTGGGGATCTTCCATTGTAACTATTGCGCTGTCAATTATCCCTTCTTTTAATGCGAAAAGCAGTAGGGCAGTTACGGCTCCTCCGTCCTGGCAGACTTTAAGTATTTGACTATCTGTAGCCTGCACTATTGCTAGCTTGTGATAAATTCCAAATTCCTCTTCTGGCTTTCTTTCTCTTCCAAACACAAATTTTTCAGCCTCTGGCTGAATCCACTTATACTGTGGACATGCCTTTGCGCATATACCGCACTCGTTACATTCCTTCACTAAAACCGGCTTATCCTCTTCATAATCAAGGCAGCCAAACGGACAAACAACTATGCATGTTCTGCATCCAAGACACATTCCAGAATCAACAACATCTCTCTTCAATGAATTCTCAAAGCTAACTTTAACGGAGTTCATTCGAGCATCTAATCATTAGGTTGTAAGGGACGATTTAAGAGTGTTTCTTGATAGCCTTCAGTATTTCCAAATTCCTAGAACTATACGGAAAACTTAGTTTAAAATTCTCATGAAGATAAACATTAATTAATCTAAAGTTATGTATGTTAGGCTTCAAGATGCAAATCCGTAATTTCAAGAAGGGAAGTGCAGTTTCATAAAAGGGTGAAAGGATGATAACTAAGCCTAAATTGAAGGTAACTCTTCTAACCGGCCGCACAATAGAGCAGGGCGTAGGGAAGGAGCATGGAAAAGCATCCAAGGAATATTTTGAAAACGTCGCAGTATGCTATATAGATCCGGAAGACATGAAAAAGCTTGGAATAAAGGAGAAAACAAACGTTCTTGTCTCAACTGAATACGGCTCAGTCGTAGTTAGGGCGTTAAAGTCGAAGCGGGCTCCTCATCCCGGAAGAATCTTTATTCCATATGGACCTTGGGCAAACGCTGTTACTGACCCGGAAACTCATGGAATTGGAATGCCATCCTTGAAGGGTATACCAGCCGAGATTGAGCCAGCACCCGACAGACGTATTTTAAGCTTAGAGGAAATTCTTAAAGAACAATTTAAGAAAAGGTGAAGGGCATGGCTGTTGTTAAAGCTGTTACATGTCCGGTTTGCGGAAGCCTATGCGACGATGTAGAATTGGTAATC
>CAYOFB010000206.1:1322-1562 GCA_964403145.1 uncultured Candidatus Bathyarchaeia archaeon | reverse complement strand
TGGTTAGGGAGATACCAGTTAAGCTATATTTGTTTGACATTCTTTATCTGGATGGTGAATTATTGATAGATAAACCCTATGTGGAGAGAAGGGAGATCTTAGCTAAAATTGCGGGGAACATACCGCTAACACCACAGGTAATAACTGATGATCCAAAAGAAGCTGAGAAATTCCTAGAAAAAGCAATTAGGGAAGGCCATGAGGGACTTATGGCTAAGAAGCTAGATAGCAAATACACTC
>CAYOFB010000206.1:0-1312 GCA_964403145.1 uncultured Candidatus Bathyarchaeia archaeon | reverse complement strand
TGTGGGAAAAACGTTTAAGGGACTCACGGATGAGGAATTTGAGGAAATGACCAAGAGATTACTGAATCTAAAAATCGGAGAGAAGGGACGAGTAGTTTATGTGCAACCAAAAATAGTTGTGGAGGTAGCATTTAATGAAATTCAGAAATCCCCCAAATACAAATCAGGATATGCTCTAAGATTTGCAAGGATAATTAAGATTCGAGATGATAAAGGACCAGAAGAAGCGAATACAATCCAGGAAATAGAGGAGCTTTATAAGAAACAGTTTCTGGCAAAAGCAAAGAAAGAAAAACTGTAGTAATGAAAAATTTCGACGCAGCATATTTAGATATTCTCGTAACATTATTGACTTTATGCAAAAATATCTAAGATAGAAAAACTACCAGGGAGAGAGTTTAATCAGCTTTGTATAGAACATGCCTATTGTCTCGTGGATGTGAGGCCAGAATCTTTTGCCAAGGTTATCAACTAATGAGCTTACTCCTAGCTCTCCTAATTTAATCTCAACCCTTTTCTCATGACTTAGAAATCTCTTTATCACAAACTCGTTCTCTTCTGGAAAAATTGAGCAAGTCGCATACACAATCTCTGCATTCTCTGGCGCTATCCTATGCACACTCCATAATATCTCATACTGCAACTGGGCAAAACTCTGAACATCCTCATAAGTTATTTTTACCTTTATATCTGGATTCTTAGGGATTGTTCCAGTTGACGTGCATGGAGCATCTACTAAAGCCTTATCAAAGCTTCTCTTAGGATTAAAGAACCTAGCATCGCCTAGGAAAACCCTAACATTCTTATTTACCCCAAAATGCTTAAGAAGCACTTTCATTCTCTTAAGCCGTATTTCGGACTTATCGAGAGCAATTACTCTAATTCCTCCACCAGATAATATAACTGAGAAGATAGTTTTTATTCCTGGAGCTGCACATGCATCGTATAATAATTCACCATCCTTTAAATTTAGAGAAAGAACAACCGCTGCGCTAGCTTTCTGCATAGGAAGAACAAGACCTTTTTTATATACTTCGCTCTCCTGGATCTTCCTTGACAGTTTCACAAGCTTATACAGTAGTGGAATTTTATCATCTTTTATAACCTCGTAGCCCTCGGTTTCAAGCATTTTTAATATCTCATTCTCCTCGGCTCTAAGAGAATTGAGAATGATCCAAGTTGGAACGCGCTTATTCAGTCCCTCTAATATTTTTTCGAGATCCATTAACGAGAAGTACTTGGATAAAACCTCCACGAACCATCTCTTATAACCATACGTTAGAGCTAGCCTATCTATATCATCCGTGACCTC
>CAYOFB010000205.1:0-1565 GCA_964403145.1 uncultured Candidatus Bathyarchaeia archaeon | reverse complement strand
ACCGTAAAGTATAGAAACCCCGATGCCTGGATAAGCTTTCTATATAGAAAATAGATTAATTGCAATGCTAGTTTTTCTTTACTGTCTTGGCATATTTTATAGTATATGGGCATTCCCGAGAACGCCTACATTTTGAAGTCATTCCTTTCACCGTGCAAATTGTTCTAATGAGTAGAATTAAATATAGAGAATTATAGTTTTAAAAGCGGTGAGTCTGCGCGTTGAACGCCTCTAGCTTTCGCGGTTGTATAATTGGTATTTTGATCATGGTTTTAGCCTTCTCTTTCATGGTTAATTGCGTATTATCTAATCCTGTTCCTGTCCCGGCTCTTTCAATGCCATTCGAGTATATTTATGCGACTATCTTTTTAAAGGATGGAGAATTTATCGCTAATGTAACTGGGACATATACATTTGTTAATTTTGAAAATGAGAATGTGACTATGCGTTATCCTGTACCGCCTGATGCTACCGTAGTCTATGTGAAAGTAGGTAACAAGTCCTTGAGCTGGCAGTTTACGGATGAAAAATACCAAACCTGTTTAGGCAATTACACAATGATTAAATGGTTTATCAAGCCTGTTCCAGAATCGTTTAATGTGACAGTGTCTTATTTTCATCCATTGCATTTACGTTCTCCACAAATTTCTCTCGGGGAATACGCCTTTCTATATGCGATGGGAACTGGCAGACTGCTGACAAACCAGCATAAGCAAACCACGGCATATGTTACAATAAAATTAGACAAGAATATCGTTCAATTGAATAGAATAAGTCTTCATACAATAGAACGAGTAGATAATTTATGGGTAGCCAAGCCCGCCAATTTCACTTTGGCTTCAGAAGACGGGGCATGGATTGTAACGGCAATTTTTCAATCCGAACTCTTCCAACCATTAAAGTATGATCTTTTACTAACTTTCGTTGAGGGCGTACCACCCTATATAAGCGATCCAGTTCAAAATCCGTCAAACAACATTCAACTTAATCAGGCAGTTAACATCACAGTCTACGTAAGCGATATAGGAATAGGAGTTTACAACGTAACTCTTTACTATGCTATCGATAATGGAGTCACATGGACCCCCATACGTATGGACAGAGTATCATCACAAACATTTCAGGCAACAATTCCGGGATTTCAAGAAGAAACTTATGTCAGCTACAAAATAGTGGCTTATGACTACGCTGGAAACAAGGCTGAAAATAACAACGATAACTCCTACTACACATACCATGTTGTCCCAGAATATAGCGCAAACATAATCTTGGCAATATTTACGCTTTTAACGATACTCACGATTATTTTTACGCGCAAAACAAAACGTCAACAGTCAACACCCTAACAACAACGCCGAAATCCTTCAACTAGTCAAGGGATAAACCGACAAAAATCGTTCCTATTAAGAGCTGACAAAGATTTAAGATAAAAAGATTAGCTTATTTGATAAATTTTGCATCCCATACTCAAAATCTTCAGAAAGCGTACATAGAAGTATGGAGTTTCTCAAAAGTATTATGTTTTCTTTATGAAGCCTTCTCTTGGCTCGTATATTGTTCCGTCA
>CAYOFB010000204.1:1250-1576 GCA_964403145.1 uncultured Candidatus Bathyarchaeia archaeon | reverse complement strand
ATCCCAATGTACTTCTTTAGAAGTATTCTAGGATGAAGCAGGGGTTCGAAATCCCGTCTTTCCAGTAGTTCTATAATCTCACCCCTTAATACTCTGGGTATAATCTCTGGAATTCGCATCAGATTATAAGCACCAATAATGCTCGCGTTTGGAGCAATTTTTTTAATTCTATCAGGAACAAGTTCAGCTAAGCAACCTGACGCAATTATTTTTTTCTTTCTCTCTGAAAAGCGTTTAATTAGAGCAAGCATTCTATCTTCGGTTGGTTTTTTGATAGCGCAAGCATTAATAATAACAAGATCGGCTTCTGCAGGATTCTCTACAAG
>CAYOFB010000204.1:511-1240 GCA_964403145.1 uncultured Candidatus Bathyarchaeia archaeon | reverse complement strand
AGTTCGTAACCAGCAGTGGTTAACAGTCCCATCAAAATTTCTGAGTACGCTTGGTTCACAGCACATCCAGTGGTGATGACTGCTACCCTGATTTTTTGTGTATCATTCGGCATTTTTGTCACCCGCTAATTTTATGTTGAGTGCATTACAGATTAAGTTAGATATACGACATGAGGTAAAAAGCATAATTTTCTCTTTTTTACTGGAGTAAACACTTTAATCAAAAAGAGATCGTAGGGTGTATTGGAGAGGTTAAAATGCCTAATAAGGCAGATGATGATTCAATTGTTGTCGTTGAGGAGAAACCTCCTTCAGATGAAGAGGTTTTCTCAATACTCCAGCCTTATGTAGCAGAATGGTTCCGTAAAACATTTAAAACATTTACTATTCCTCAGAAGTATGCGATTCCCAGAATTAAGAAAAGAAGGAATGTGTTAGTCTTCTCCCCTACGGGATCAGGAAAAACCCTTGCTGCTTTTCTATCCATTATTAATGACTTATTTCTGCTTGGGGAGAAGGGAGAGTTAGAAGATAAGGTATATTGTGTATACATATCGCCTCTCCGAGCTTTATCAAACGATATAAGGAAGAACCTTGAGATACCTCTTATAGGTATCCGGGAAACAGCTGACGCGATGGGTATTGAACTTCCCGAGCTAAGAGTTTTTGTCAGGACAGGAGATACTCCTCAGTCATTAAGGAGTAAGATGCTTAAGAAGCCACCGCATA
>CAYOFB010000204.1:0-501 GCA_964403145.1 uncultured Candidatus Bathyarchaeia archaeon | reverse complement strand
GGCTATTGTCCTGAATGCTCCAAAATTTAGGAGGCATCTTTCAAATGTTAAATGGGTCATTGTTGACGAAGTTCACGAATTAAGCAGTAATAAAAGGGGAGCTCATCTTTCTCTAAGCTTAGAGAGGCTTCAATATTGGGTAGAAGAAGAATTTACAAGGATTGGACTAAGCGCTACGCAGGCCCCTGTTGAGGAAATCGCCAAATGGTTGGTGGGATATAGAGATGATAATACTCCTCGGCAATGCGATATCATCAAGGTACCCGCTATTAAACAGCTTGATCTTAGAGTTATCTGTCCTGTAAAAGATCTTAGGAACAGAGAATTGGCCAGTAAGAAGCTATATGAAATAATTAAGGATTATATCCGAAGATACCGAACTACGTTAATATTTACCAATACGAGATCGGGTGCTGAAAGGGTAGCTCATAAACTCTCAGAAGTGCTGGGAGAGAAATTTGCTGATTTGCTGGGAACACATCATAGTTCTCTGGGTAGAGA
>CAYOFB010000203.1:0-1591 GCA_964403145.1 uncultured Candidatus Bathyarchaeia archaeon | reverse complement strand
TAAATCCTTCAGGCTTTGCCCCAGTTAAGAGGCTGAACTCCTCTTCGTTACATCCTTTAAGTGAAACCCTAACATGAAGAAATGGCATGTCGCTGAGAGCTTTCGCATAACTCCTATCAAATCCTAAAAGTATCCCGTTAGTTTCAAGAATGAAAAGCAAACGTTTACCCTCAAAATGTTCAAGTAGGCTGAGTAAGTGTTCCTTACCAATGGTCGGCTCAGCCCCGCTAACACGAACTTTATCTAAACCGCGTCTCCTAGCCATTTTAATCAAAATTTTTGCAACTCTTTCCGCCGTGTAGAACTTGCCAACCTCGGCTGGACCAAACATTATTGGGTCTGAAACCCAGCAGAACTTGCAGAGGAGACCGCATCCAATAGCGTCGGCAGTAACTATTCCTCCATACCATCTTCCATAACGGAAACGCCAATACTTTCTCTCCTGAACCTCGCCCACTCGTCGAGTAACAAGCTTTTCTATGGCCTTATGCCTCAAAACTGGATCATATTCTGTCAATCAGCACGCCTAATCTATTCTAGCTGATTATCCTATATTTAACTCCATACTTCATGCATAATTCTTTAGCTATTTTCTCAAGTCTATCTTGATAACTTCGCGTAGGAGAAGCGTATTTGAATAGTTTCTCATATTTTGGAATTAATTCCGGAAAATCTCTTTCTAGAATCCTATAGTAAAGTTCCTTTCCGGTTTCGGAAAGTGTTAATGCGCCTACGAAAACGTATTTAGCGTTATAATCTTTTGCTGTGGCTATCATTTCTTCGATTTGCTCCGGTGAGTCTGAAATATAAGGCAAGAGCGGAATGTAGGCGATTCCTGCAAAAAATCCTTTTTCAAGGCAGTTTCGCAATGCTTTGAGCCTTTCTTTAGGCGTCGGAGCGTTAGGCTCAAATTTCCTTGATATTTCTTCGTCTAATGATGATATGGAGAATGTGATAAGCACTTTGTGATCAAGTTTATTCTTTAAGTCCTTGGGTAGTAGTGCAGTTTCGTCTATTTCTCTCAGTATGTCGAGATCTCTAAGTATTAGCGGCGACTTTGTTAGTGCATGGACTGGAAATTTGTAGTATTTGACTATCTGAAGCATTTTTCTTGTCAGCTTATATTTCTGTTCTATTGGTTGCCACGCCTCTGTTGATGAAGAAAATATTATAAAGCCGTGTTCAGCCTTTCTAGCTCTTTTCTGCAGCTCTTTTTCTAGAATTTGAGGAGCATTAATCTTTACAGCCAATTTCTCTTCCAAATTTTCTCCATACTTGCTTCCTCTAATATAGCAGTAAATGCAATCGTAGGCGCAAAGTTCGTAGGGATTCACTGAATAATCGTCCAAAAACCAGCTGTCACGTTTTCTATGCTTATTCAGAACAGATTTTACCGTTATCTCCTTCACCATGGATTTAACTCCGTCAAGTTCTATTAGCAGTTCACGAAATAGTTTATCTTGAAGATTTACATTTATTGTTTGGCAAAATTTCAGTGTGCCAATAATGAGCAGAAAAATAATTGGTCATGGAACCTGGTATGATAAGATGGCTGCTCGTATCATTGAGAGAGAGCGTAAGCTAGGCAGAA
>CAYOFB010000202.1:0-1591 GCA_964403145.1 uncultured Candidatus Bathyarchaeia archaeon | reverse complement strand
TCATCCCAAAGCACCAGCCAATAAACGCAAATACACAAAACAACATATAACCTTTACCCATAAGCCCTAAAAAGTTCGTAGGCTTCAATAAACCTTTTATTCATTAAAATGCAACTCTGCTATGAGGTTTAAATTTATGAGTTTAGAATCAAGTAAGACTTTAAGCGGCATAGGTGCCATACTGATTGCTGTAGGATCTTTGACTTCCCTTTCAGGGTTTATGGGTATACTAAGCCTAATAGGAATAATTTTAGTGCTAATAGGAATGAAAGGTTTGGCAGACTTTTATGGCGAAAAAGGAATATTCGATAATGCACTTTATGGCTTTATCTTCGGCATAATAGGTGTAGTTGTTGCTATAGCTTTGTTCGTAACGGCTTTATTAAGCGGAATAGGCTGGTCTATAAGTATGATGTCGGAAATAGAGGAAATCCCTTGGGCTACAATAGGAGGATTACTATGAGGCTGGATAACATTTGTGGTGTTTGTTATAGTTGAGGCCATATTTTACAGAAAAGCTTTCTCTTTACTTTCAGAAAAATCTGGAGAAAAAATGTTTGATACTGCTGGACTAATCTTGCTTATAGGTGCAGTTCTGACAATAATCCTAATAGGCACCATTCTAACACTTATCGCCTGGATACTCGCCGCAGTCGCCTTTTTCTCAATAAAACCACCGCCTACAACAGAACAGCCCCAAGCACCTACATCATTCACTACTTAAATTTCTAAAAAGACTTTATTTCCGTTAAAATCCCTCTTGTAATTTCCAAGCTCATCTATGACTTCCCTAAGCTGATGCGAAGAAAAAACTGGGCCGTCTCTGCACACTCGGTATTTTCCCAGCATGCAACTTCCACATATGCCTATTCCACACCGCATAATTCTCTCCAAGCTCGCTTGAAAAAGAGTATTTGCTTCTTCAGCCGCTAGAAATGCCTTCTTTATCATGGGTTCGGGGCCGCAAGCATAAATCATGTCATATTTTTCTTCTCTTAGCAAATTGTCAAGGGGATCTGTGGCTACTCCCTTTTGGCCGAGGCTTCCATCTTCAGTCATAACTATAATCTTGGATTTCAGCTGAGAAAGCGTCTTCTCTATTCTTTCTAGAAAGAGAAGTTCTTGAGCCGACTTAGCTCCAATGATAAATGTGATTTCACATGAGTTTTCGGCCAGTTTTTCAGCCAAGAAAGCTAACGGCGCCATTCCGGTTCCTCCCCCAACTAGGAGAATTTTTCCTTTGGAAATTTCAAAGGAGTTGCCAAATGGGCCTCTAACTCCAATTAGATTGTTTGGCTTTAGTCTATGCATGGCCTCGGTTGCCTCTCCAACCCTAGCAACAGTTACGGAAGCTAGACCGTTGGAGTGTACTCCTGAAATGCTCAGCGGAATCTCGTCTACTCCTGGAATCCACACCATTAAGAATTGTCCAGGCTTCGCCTCTAGACAGAGCCTATCTCTAAAATAGAAGGTCTTAACTTTAGGATTTTCATCCACAATTTTTTCAATTTTAACTGTTCTAGTCCAGTTATAGGTTATGGGATAAACCGACAATCTCCCTAACACTCCTAAAACCTTTCTTCTTAATATA
>CAYOFB010000201.1:0-1598 GCA_964403145.1 uncultured Candidatus Bathyarchaeia archaeon | reverse complement strand
CAAACATCACGAACTATGAACCTTCAGTATTCACACATGCGGAAGGAAACGGGGGCCCTGGTTATGGTACTGCTAATACTGGACCTTGGAGCCCATTAGCAATTCAAGTAGCTGCTTCTACTACGTTCCACTGGAGACCAGTTTATAGCGAAGAAGGAGAAGGAACATATGATCAGATTATCTGGTGGAGCGGAAGAGGTCCAGTAGTAGTCGGATTAGGCGGTCCCGATGTAGCTGCTATAGGTGCTTATGCATTCGAGACCGTACCCTTATCCTACACGGGCATTGGTTGCATAGCTTGGGATCTATTCGGAGGAACTAGCCAAGCAACACCTATGACAGCGGGAGCTGCTGCTATAATTGTCCAGGCAATGCTTCAGAATTATGGTGGTTTCACACCAGCTTTAGTTAAGAGTGTACTCATTCTAACTGCTAAAGATCTCGGATATGATGTATTTGCTCAAGGTGGTGGAAGAATTGACGTTTATAAAGCTCTCCAATATGCCTTAAATACAACTACTGGCGATATTGGATACTTCTCGGATACCATCTTCGAAATAGCTGCTAAGACTATTTACTACTCTGGAACATATGACTTAATGGATGTTGGTATTGCATATCTATTCGGTGGATATAGACTCCCAGGAGACATTATTAACTTCACATTATACGCAATTCCAGAATTTGGAGACAATGATACTATTCAGTCTGTGGAGGCCAAGACATTAGCCTTGACTGGTATTGATGTGATTACAATAACACTTGATCCAGCTAAGGCTAACTACTCTACTGCTAGCGGATATTACTTCTGGTTTGATGCAACTAAGCTTGGTCTAGATCTGTCTCATGATCATATTAGGATAGTCTATAATGCTTCTGATTGGGAGACTACAGAATTAAGCTACTTGGCAGCATGGGTATATGAGGATATAAATGGGGATGGCAACATTACCAGGGACGAGGTAGGATTGATCAATAGATTTACTGGCATAGGACCATTCTTCTCTGTGGAAATTGGATATCAATCGCAATTTACAAAACCAGTGGCTATTGGCGCATATGGCTCATTCTCGAGCGTAACTGAGCTCAAGTTAACTGTATTCTATTATGACTACGTTACAATGGACAATGTTAAGTTCTATAATGTTAAGGGTGATAAGGATAACATCACAGTTGAATTAACAGTACCAGCAGACGCATTACCTGGCACATACTGGGGTTACATTTTCATAACTACTAGTGAAGGCACAATTAGAATTCCGTTCTTATACCATGTAATTGTGAGTCTTGAGACGGACAGTGTACCAGTTACCTATGGAGTTACTGATTGGTCGGAGGATAATTCTACATATCCGAACTATCACTGGATATTCGGCTATGATATCGAGTGGAGAGCAGAAGTTGGTGAGTGGAGAGCATTCTACATAAGGGTTAACGAATCTGCTATGGTTACTGTTACTGTAGAGTGGAGCGATCCTGGAACTGATGCTTACATTCATGTAATGGATGCTGAGTACGGATACGTGATTTACGAGGAAATGCCTAATTATCTCGGTGCAGGTCAATATTCTGATCGTGATCCATTTGGTAATACTACA
>CAYOFB010000200.1:0-1612 GCA_964403145.1 uncultured Candidatus Bathyarchaeia archaeon | reverse complement strand
TAATCCTCAACAATCTCATAAACAAAAGGAGAAGAAACAGTCTTAGCATCCAACCCAACGCCCAGAAGACCCTCCAAAAGACCGCCCCAAAACTCAAAACTATCAATAAAGGGAGCCTTAACAACAATATACTTATCGCGAAGATAAATGTCGCCAAAACCTTGAATCCTAAGCCTCTTAAAAACATTCGGCCAATCCTTGCGCTCTTCAGACCTAAGATTCAAACTCGCTTCTAAAGAAACTTTTAATACTTCCCCAGCTTTTCTGCCAACTTCCCACCACTTCTCTCTTGGAATATACTGCAGGAAAGTTGAGATAAGCTCGGCGTTTACAAAGGCTATTCTGCTTATGCCGCAATAATATTCTCCTGGATATTTCCAATCATAAATCATCATACTTCGATAGACATCCAACATCTTAGATATTAACGGCTTTATTCCCGGCTCTTTCCCTTCACGAATAAGCTGGTCAATATATTTACGTTCCTCTTCATCCAAAATTATGGTTGTTCTTTTAATTGGCTTCTCTTCATCCTTCATATATTTGCACGCCACGCATACCAAATATTCTTATAGGCATAAAATATATGATTTTCTACACCTCTTATTCCATGTTAAAGTTTAAGAGAAGCATTTAAAATAACTAATTTTGCCGATGAGGAATCCCCAATCAGACGATAGGATGACGGAAAACTCCGGGGTATCTGAGGCAACTACTTAATTTCGCCAGACTTAACAAGTCTATAAGCTATTGCTATTCCCAAAATTAGCAGTGCAAAACCGAATGCAGTGCTATATATGGGGGAAACTCCAGCTTGCTGAGCCAAATACGCGACGTAGGTTGGTCCAGCGAATATGAGAAAGGCTGTAAGCAAGATTAAAAATGTCTTCCAAACTCTTGCTTTTGTCTCCTGTCCGCTCATGGCTAACTCTCCGAAGATTATTATTCGTGACTAGAAGGATACTTATAAGCCTTCTTTCTGTTCAAGCCCCAATAACTTTAACAGAAACCTAAATACTGAAAGTGCAGCTTCCCTGTCGGCTCTTAACCCGCTTGTCGCACCCAAAAGACATATTCCTGTCCATCCTCTAATCTTCGCTAAGCCAAGCAAAATACCAGTGGCGCCCATTATTTTACCCTTACTGTAAAGTAAGGCTCCTCTTTCAGTAAGCTCTAACGTTAACCTAGAGGAAGTTGCAGCAACAAAAACCTCTCTATTGGGATTTTGAAGAGGAACCCCACCAATAGTAATTATTGTATTGCAGCCAAACTGTTCCGCAATATCCAAAATTTCTCCTCCGAGCTCGTAGTGGGCATTAACATCCTCAATGGAAGGCTGAGTGTCTCCAGTCAAAATAATTAGGTCTCTATCCCGTGTTGATGCCGCATAAAACTCATAGCGAGGAGGCCTACAGACTCCACGGCTATCAACAACAACATAATCTGGAAAATATGGAGAATAAAACTCAAGAAAACGTTTTCCACCGCAAAAATCAACCAGAAGCTTAGCTGTTAGCCTTCCAATATTTCCAAATCCCGGCAGGCCCTCAACAAGTATAGGCTCTCTAATATCGGGCTTAAATAGCCATTTCAAAATCGCTTTATCCATGAA
>CAYOFB010000199.1:0-1620 GCA_964403145.1 uncultured Candidatus Bathyarchaeia archaeon | reverse complement strand
GCGGCAAATATTAGTCGTAGTAAGCTTCTCACTCTTTATTTTGTCCTCAATTTCCTTATGAAGCCTTCTGGGATTAATCGTATAGATGACCTCGCTGCGGCCCGCTTTTTCAAGATGATGCTCCATGTCAACGAGAATATATCGAATTATATCATAGTATGGAGACTTTCTCTCCTTAATCAGATTAACATAATTAGAAAGGGGAATGGGCAACTCGTCATTTAGATAATGAACCTCAGACAACACCCTTCCCCTAATTAAGTTTTTGCTTCACACAATTTAAATCTTTAGAAAAGTTCCTATAAATAAAATTGACAATTACTTTATATTTTCGCTGTTTACATATTCTGAAGAGGGCCCGTGGCGCAGCCTGGATAGCGCGTCGGCCTTCTAACCAGTGCGAAGAAAGCCGAAGATCCGGGGTTCAAATCCCCGCGGGCCCGCCAACCATTCTTATGAAATTAAAAGGCAAGATTTAAGGAGAATGTACGACTTGAGCACAGGATTTCGTTCATTCTTGCCTAATGATTTGAAAATCTAACTATTGACTGCGTCATGGAGTCCCGGAATAGGTTTAAGTGTCGGTTTAAAATTTCGATTTTCGAGGATTTTATACTTCAAGTAATAAAGTGTTGTGTAAGTAATTTAGGTTCCTTCATTCTTCTCTCAAAATGCCGTATATATAGGTGTCTTTCTATATATTTTGAGTCATCTAAAGCAATATGGATGAACTGGAGCAGTGGAAAGAAGAAAGAAAAATGCAAAGCAAAAGGATTAGAGTGATTAAAGCTGTACTTTTTGATTTATTTGATACTATAGTTTTGATAACCGAAAAGGAAGAAAACTATTATCCGCGTTGTTTAAGGAAACTTTACGATGTTTTGGTTGAGAACGGAGTTAATGTTTCATTTGAAGAGTTTTCCCGTGTTTATTTTGAGGTTAGGAATAAGCTTTATGCCGAGACAAGCGAGAACTTTGAAGAACCACATTTCAATGTTCGAGTTTCCTTAACACTGAAAAAGTTGGGCTATGAATATGACGTTTCCGATAGATTGGTGGCCAAATCCAGCATGGCGTTTGCTGAGGAGTTTATACGTTATGTAGCATTAGACAACAATGCCATTAACGTTTTAAACAAACTGCACAGGAAATACAAACTTGGTTTAATCACTAACTTTGCCCTATCTGAATGCGTCTGGAAACTCCTCGAAAAATTCGACTTGAAAAAATTTTTCAGCGTCATCGTCATTAGCGCCGAAATTAACAGGCGTAAGCCAAGCCCAGAAATCTTTGAAAAAGCATTAAAAGCCTTAAACGTGAATGCTTCCGAAGCAGTCTTCATAGGCGATACAATTGGGTTAGACGTTAAAGGTGCCAAAAACGCCGGAGTAAAATCTGTTCTTATCAAAAGAAGACCAATAAAAGAGATGGATATCAAACCAGATAGAGTCATCAACAATTTAAAGGAACTATTAGTTGTACTTGAAGAATTTAAAGATTAATTTCAGGCTTTTGCACATGGGAAATAAAACTCTTAAATGAGTATTCCATTTCTGAAAAAACTTTGGAGCCCCGGGCGGGATTTGAACCAGCGACTGTTGGATATGTCGCCACTTTTTG
>CAYOFB010000198.1:0-1647 GCA_964403145.1 uncultured Candidatus Bathyarchaeia archaeon | reverse complement strand
TCATACCAAATTTTCATCTGCAACGCCTATACATTGCATGTCTCCGGAAACATGAATATTTCATCTTCAAGTTAATAAGTTTGCAAGAACAGCTAAACATGCAAAGACTACAAATATTCCTGAAACAATCAAGACAAGTTTCCGCTCGGTTGTGGGTTTATAGAAGGCGATTAGAGTTAGAAGACTTTTTCTATGGTCGGAATATAGAATGTTATCTTTCATCTTTAAGGTTGCAGTTTGTCTGAGCAGAAATATGTTTAGTAGCTTTAAGATGGAGTTAAAGATGTATGGCAGAATCGATATCAGGAGAGCTTGTTCTATATTGGCTATTATTGCATAAGCCGCTATTGTTATGCCCGCTGCAAAAGAGCCCGTGTTTCCAACGAAAATTTTCCCTTGAAAATTAAAGAATGCCAAAACAAGGTATACTGCTAATGGAATGTAAAGCAAAACTCTATATTCAGGGCTTGAAGCCAACATAAGAGCCATCAAAACTATAGACGGACAAATAGTTTCAAGCCCATTTAATCCTCCAAGCTGATTAACAGTATTAGTTGTTATCGTAACGATAAGCGGAAGAACAGCGAAATAAAAAATTATTTCCCCCGGTATAATCCAGATAGAAAGCTTAAAGAAATCTATTTTACCAAAAATGTAAGTTGACATTACAGGTGTGCCTTGCCTAAGAACGCCTAAGGGCAAGGCTGCAAATACAGGTAGAAACGCTTTGTATCGCCAACGCAAGTCTATCCAGTCATCTAATAGCCCCATAAATCCGCCGAAAAGTATACAGACAGCCAAAGTTAGGGCTGGCGAATTTTGATTCTCATAGGATCCTGTGTAATAGTGGAGGAGAAAAAGGTAGATTGCTGAAATTAAAACGTAAAAAACACCCAGTCCCGTTGGAACTAGAGGATTACCCGGTTTATGTCTATCTGGAACCTTTGGAAACAAGGCTACCACTTGACTTCTATTGATTAGTATTGTAATGGACTCTATATATGGCGATTATAGGCACGTATCCACTATATGAATTTAATTGATCTCCCCGCGTTGGATATATAAGCTCAAAATGGGATCTGAAGAATTCATCGGTCGGGTCAGATATACTTGCGTCTGGATGTCGATCCGAACTCACCTTACATCTTGCATGCTCCATTAGGAGATAAATGAGTGAGTTGTAGAATTTTCCTCCTTTGTCACGTGGGATACGTGTCATGTTGTTTTCATATATGTAATCTCCTACATTGATTTCTCGTTGAACCCCAATACTTTCGCATAGGTCCTCTATCTTCTCGGTTGCTTTTCCACTTTTTGCGGATATTTGAAGCATCCATGTCCATTTTCCAAAGTCACCGAAGCCAACGAATGGGTAGTCTCTTTGGTCGTCTGAAAATGGCCAGCCGCCATAAGCGCTACGTATGGTGTCTCTGGTGTAGTCATAAATTACGGTGAAAACAAGTATGTACTCTGGAGGTTTGCTGAATTCTGGGCCTTTATTTGGGGCTTTTAGCGTGCTCAGCAGTTTCAGCGCATTCGTTTCATTTTCCACAAATATTCTTCCTATGAGCGCTATTTGAGTGGTGTTAAACGTGTTGTTGTCTGCAACTGATGTTCTATTTGCTTCGACGGTTATCCAGTAGCCGT
>CAYOFB010000197.1:0-1673 GCA_964403145.1 uncultured Candidatus Bathyarchaeia archaeon | reverse complement strand
ATTTTTAAATAGTTAGGTTTAAGCGCATCTTATTAGCTAGAATTAGAAAGACAATTGGATAGGAGATTAGAAAAGGCTGTTTCCAGTTAATAAGCTTTAAATATGATTTCTCATGATTAGATGCCCATAGACAGAACAATGGTGTCAAAGGAGGAGGTCCGCCGAAGACATAAAAAATAGGTTGAGGAGCAACCAAGGCGCGGAGGCATGATCACCATAAAAACACTAAAGCTGAGGACTCAGAGAGCCAGAAAAGGAAAAGACAGAATATTGCAGAGCCTCATAGCAGACTGGAAAAAACTGGTCGAATCATTCCTCGACACATGCGTAAGACACAACGTGAAGTCCAAGGCGAAGCTCCACGCACTAGCGTACTCGGCATCAAAAAGCATTATCCCAGACAAGAAGTGGCATTCAAAGTACCGCTACACAGCGATGGAGGTGGCTGTGGCAACGTACAAGTCTTGGACAAAGCTAAAGAAGAAGGGAAGAGCGGGAAAGAAGCCGGAGTTCAAGAAGCTCTTTCTCAAGCTATACAAGGAATCCAACGGGGCTGGCGTCTACAGGATCTTCAAGAAGGGTGATGCCTGGTTTGTTAGGATCGCTACGACCCCATGGAACTCCGTGGTTCTCCCGCTTGTCGTCTCGGACTACGAAGCAAAGCTTCTCGAGGAGTGGTCGCGGGGTAGAATCTTTTTTGGCGAGGCATACCTGCGCAGGCTTGGTGATGGGAGCTATGAGCTACATATCGCGGTGAAGAAGGAGGTCGGGGAGAAGAGCTTTGAGCGCCGGCTCGGCGTGGATATAAATGAGAGGAATGTTACTCTGTCCGTTCTCGATGGTGGCGGGGTTATCTATGCTGAGAGAATATGCCTGGACAGCATCGTTGGGCTGGACTACACGTATAAGATGGTCTGGATCCGCCGGCTCCAGAAAAAGCTTTATAGCGGGGAGCACCCGAAGTACTTGCCGAGGTGGAAGATAGAGATTATCCAACGTTACGCTGCTAGGTGGAGACGGCGGAAGGAGCACCTACTCCACGTGGTCGCCAAGAGGATTGTTGCTCTCGCCACGACTTTCCAGGCGCGGATAGTCCTGGAGGATCTAAGGGACATGAAGTCTAGGATCTTGAACAAGAGTAGGAAGCTTAACCGCCGCCTCTCCCTGGCCGATTTCAGGAAGTTGCAGTTTTTGATCGAGTACAAAGCTAGGTGGGTTGGTGTTCCCGTCTCCTATGTCGATCCACGCCGCACCTCCCGCCTCTGCCCTATCTGTGGCTCCCCTATGACGGGGTTGTCCCGGAGGGAGCTCGTCTGTGGGAGGTGTGGTGTGGTTTTTGATAGGGATTTCGCTGCCTCGATAAATATTGCGTTGCGGGATGTGGCCCGTGGCGTGCGGGCTGAAGCCCCGATGAGCTGGGTGCCTAGGCGGAGTGTCTCCGCCGATGGGTGCCCATGGGAGGGGATGACATGTGCGATGAGGGGTAGGTATTCCCCGTCAAATATAACTAAATTTGGGAATACCTACCCAAAGCGAAACGCACTATGAGGTTAATGTTTCTTTTATGAAGAGGTATGGTATCGCTGTTAATAGTCGGAGGGCACTACTGATTAGAAAGACCATGTGGAGAGCTGGTATCATCCCCATGAATTGTTTAAATGAGTCCCCTATGA
>CAYOFB010000196.1:0-1676 GCA_964403145.1 uncultured Candidatus Bathyarchaeia archaeon | reverse complement strand
AGCTGCGCATCAAGCTGCAAATGAGGCTAAGAGAACATATATCATGCAAAGGCGGAATTGAACAGTAAATTTCTTTATCAGAAAGGCTGGAGATGCCCCCCGCAACTTCCCCATTTTTCTTTTGCGCCGAAACTTCCATATTATTCGTATAAACGATTTCATGGGGCCTCATGAAAAATCTCATTAGCTTTTCTAGGAAAACTGAAAATGTTGATGATCCCTTCATAATACAATGTAAAGAATTAAATCTTTGCTGATAATAATCTGAAAGTGACTGGATTTTTGTAAGTTCAATATCCATATTGTCCATATAAACAAAAGTTTTAACTTCGGGTACTAATACCTTTATATTTGATGAGAGCTGTCGCGAAATGTGAGTATTGTGGAAAGGAAGTTCTTTTACCTTTTAGATGTAAATTTTGTGGAGGATACTTCTGTGAGGAGCATAGACTTCCTGAAAAACATAACTGTCCGAATATACCTAAACCCCTGCCTTTAGGGCCAGCATCACATCCAGCGAAGGACCCTTACGCGCTTACTCGACAAAGAAAAACGAAGAAAGCTCAACCCAGAAAAAAGGTGAAAGAAATAATAGTTTCGGAAGGACCCTATCATTTTAAGAAAAAAACTGTTCCGGTAAGTTCTAAACCTTTACCATTAGGATCTGCATCATGCTCAGGAAAGGAGAAAAAACTTGAAAAGCATCCATCTGTAAGTGGAAGTGAGAGAGAAAAACCAAAATCTAAATCTTGGCTTTCCAAAAAGAAAGCCGTCAGCATCCTTTTTGTCTGCTTAGTTATCGGTGCATTAATTTGGTATATGCCTCTAATAATTTCCTATGTCCATCAAAATCTGATGCTAAGCTCTTATACTAAGTTAACACTTGAGAGAAGCCCAAGAACTGGCACTTACTATGAATCAGTCACATTTGACGATTTAGACTATCACTTCGGATATAATTATGCGGGTCAATTAGTCGTATTCAACTCTATTCTGGAACATAGGATTTATGACCCGGTTAATGGCGCAGTTTACGTGGATATAGGGGTTGAAATCAGAGTCTCTGAAGTGAATTCAGAAACCCTTATAATTCTAGTAAAACCTAATCCACAAGACTATTTAAGTAAAACTTCTTTTAAAAAGCTAGTTATTGCTAACGGGCAATACCATAATGTTAGTTTTAATGGCAATCAATACAGAATAAGCTATTTTCACAACCCACCTCATTATTATCGGCAACTCATAATAGCAACTCCATTGTTTCAGCTAAGACAGTATTATATTTCAGAGTTTCAGACAATACACTGCGATTTAGGTCTAGAAATAAGAGTATATAAAGTAACAAATTCTTCCACTACAATTTATGTCAGGCCCTCATATTAAGCAGAAACTTCTAAAAGCTTATGAAGGAAGTTGCGGCGCAAAACTTGTATTTATAATGCATGCTAGGAGAGGGCCCTCTGGCAGAAGTTATAAAAGCGGAAAAGCGGGCTGCGGGCCACAGAGGCTGAGCAATCCCTGTTGGAAACATGGCAATCCAAGACTTCTAAGAATACCATTCGGCTGTGGCCCATAACGTTGAAGAGGCGAGAAGGCTCATTGAGCAGGGCTTTGAATATGTATGCGAGGTTGACGGAATCCATGTGTTTAGAAAACGCAAGTAGCCCATCTACAGT
>CAYOFB010000195.1:0-1689 GCA_964403145.1 uncultured Candidatus Bathyarchaeia archaeon | reverse complement strand
GTAAAAAGGGGCGAAATATATATGGCTGGCGGTTATATGGGTAAAATTCTCGAAGTAAATCTGACCGATAGGACGCTAAGAGATATCCCCATTAATGAAGAAGTAGCAAGAAAATATCTCGGAGGCAAGGGATACGCACTCTGGATTCTCTATAATGACTTAAAGGAATTGGAGAAGAAGGGAATATCACCGAAGGACATAGATCCATTTGGCCCTGAAAACACATTAATCTTTGCAACAGGACCAGCAACTGGCACCCCATTCCCAAGCTCTGGGAGATATCACGTTATGGCTCTAAAATCCCCACTAACGGGAAGCGTAGCAAGCGCTAACTCTGGAGGGGAGTTCGGCCCTTATCTAAAGTTTGCTGGCTATGACATGATTGTAATTCGTGGAAAATCTGATACTCCTGTATATTTAACTATTATTGATGGTCATGCAGAACTCCATGATGCATCTGATCTTTGGGGCAAAAATGTATTCGACACAATAGATATACTGAAAGCCAGGCATGGGGATAAAAACTCAAGCGTAGCATGTATTGGCCCCGCTGGAGAGAATCTAGTATTGATTTCATGCATAATGAACGATTATCACAGAGCTGCTGGAAGAACTGGCGTGGGTGCTGTGATGGGTTCAAAGAAACTTAAGGCAATTTACGTACGTGGATCGCAGCAACCCCCAATTGCACGCGAAGATGAACTAAAAGAAAAGGTAGCAAAGTATTTGAAGATAATGAAAGAGAACTCCGTTACTGGTCAGGGATTACCCAAATACGGAACCGCAATACTAGTAAACATAATTAATGGAATTGGAGGATTACCCTATAAGAACTGGCAGGGCGCATGGAGTCCAGACGCTGACAAAATCAGTGGAGAAACCTTAGAAGCAAAATACTTAATAAAGAGAAGACCTTGTTGGGGCTGCCCAATCGGTTGTGGCAGAGTCACAAGAGTAGAGAAGGGCCCCTTCCAGATATTATATAGTGAGGGGCCTGAATACGAAAGCATATGGGCGCTTGGTCAAGCAACTGGAGTATTTAACTTGGAGGCTCTAATAAAGGCTAATCATTATTGTGATGAATTCGGCTTAGATACGATCTCCATGGGCTCGACAATAGCTGCCGCAATGGAGCTTGTGGAGAAAGGATACATACCTAAAGAAGAACTTCAAGGCCTCGATTTAAGATTCGGTAATGACGCCGCATTAGTAGAAGCTGTATGGAGAACTGCCTACAAATCGGGATTCGGAAAATACCTAGCATTAGGATCCAAGCGATTAGCAGAGATGTTCGGAGCACCTGACCTATCCATGAGTGTCAAGGGCCTAGAAATGCCTGCTTATGATCCAAGAGCTGTTAAGGGTATAGGATTAAACTACGCTACCGCCAATAGAGGAGGATGTCATGTTACTGGGTATACCATATCCCCCGAGGTTCTCGGTATACCTGAGCAGATAGACCGATTATCATACGAAGGCAAAGCCAAATGGGTGAAAATGTTCCAAGACTTCACTTGTGTAGTTAACTCAGCGGTCGCCTGTCTGTTTAACACGTTCGCATTAGGTGCTGATGCGTACGCAGATATGCTCTCTAGCATAACTGGTTGGGATCTAACAGCCGATGAAATTCTCAAGATCGGAGAGAGAATATACAACTTAGAGAGATGGATTATGGCTAAATATGGATTT
>CAYOFB010000194.1:0-1693 GCA_964403145.1 uncultured Candidatus Bathyarchaeia archaeon | reverse complement strand
CTTTTAGAAAGCAAAAACTTAGTTATCATCCAGACATTAACCAAGACAAGGATTAAAATTGAAAATTGCGCCCAAGAAAATGTTGGCACTCCAACACGAATCTTTCCATTATCCATTTTACAATCAATTTTATATGTAAATAACCCCTGATACAGAAAAACTTCCTCCACTTTCGGCAAATACGTTTTCGTAAAGTTCTTGTGGTACTCCAAATCCGGGTACATCCCACGAATCGTAACCCATTTATTAGTTGATTCCGCTCCAGGCTGCCAAAAAGAGAAAGCCCCCCACAGACTGAAGATAAGGAGTCCTAAAATTAAGGTATTCAGTACTAAAAACATGATAAAGTTAAAATTAAGAACTTTGCCTAAAATTCCTTTCTCTTCCCTTTTCTTGCGTTTCTCTTCGTTCTGTTTCTCTGTTTCTGATGGAAAGAGCATGAATACTATGATAAGACAGATAATTACGAAGGTAAAAAGGTAGAAGCCTTCTTGAGTATGGGTGAACAATGATATATGTCCTATAAACGGCACTCTCGCAATTACCTTTCCAACATAGTTCTCCTCAGTAAATTTTTCTTTTGAACTTAGAGGATTAGCGTCTCCATGTGTAACGAAATAATATTCACCGTCTTTGAATGTTATTTCCTTCAATCTGTGCACGATTAACTCTTTTGAGTTAGATGGACTTTTAAAAACAATTATGTCTCCATCTAATAGGCCATAATTTAATTCTGATGGGTGAACGTACTTTACTATTATTAGGTCACCTATCTCTAGTGTTGGCCGCATACTTTCAGATGAAACAACTAAATAGGGAGTTTCATTGTTGAAGTATAGTATTGAACTGTACCAAAAGATGAGAAAGAGTGCGATAAGCATTAAAATAGAAATTGCAGTTTTAAAATATTCATTTCGCCATAGCCCTCTGAGTTTCTCCAAATCATTAGGCTCCTATTCCTTTTTGTAAAGGTACAGCGTATGCGATGGATATCCAAGGCTTGGATTTTCACAGAACTCTTCAACCTTAATAGGTTTCCATCCGACAATTTCATAGTCATGTGAAACAACTCTTGCGCCAGGCTTAAGTTCAGCTTCAAGTTTCGGCTTAACTTTCTCATTAGCGCTTGTCGTCAAATATAGGAAGACAACGTCCGCGGGACTGATGTCAACATCAAAGAGGTTGCTGTGAAGAATAGTTACCCTATCCTGCAAGCCTAACTGATAGACTGTCTGCAAAGCCTTTTTAGCTAAGTCTTCTCTAAGTTCTATGCCTACAGCTCTAGCTCCAAATTCCTGCGCCGCCATTATTACTGTTCGGCCGTCTCCAGCTCCAAGGTCATAAAAGACTTCTCCAGGTTTAAGTTCGGCTAATACAAGCATTCTGCGGATAACTGGTAGGGGACTGGCCACGAAGGGCGCTATATACAAGCTTCTAGGTCACCTCAGCCTTTCCGAAATAGTAGCGAATCGATATTTTAAAGGTTTTCGTAAAGGGGATTCATTTAGGAAAAGATATAGAGAATAGGCTATTAACACGAAGGGCTCTATTTTGATGTCCTATTAGGCTACGTAGGCCTGTCTTGACGCTTGCCGTTTAGGTCTTCTAGCCTCTCCGCATTTCATGCAGCTTTGCCTACAAAGTTCCAAGTATTTTTCTTCGTCTGTTAAGACTGCTTCTGCCGCTTTTCTGC
>CAYOFB010000193.1:0-1694 GCA_964403145.1 uncultured Candidatus Bathyarchaeia archaeon | reverse complement strand
AGGCATTCATGGAGGGGCTGCAGCACATTAGGATTGGAGGATCATTCGTAGTTCCTGGATTCGGAGTTCCGAAGGGTAGAGCCGAGATAGACTGCTTCCACCAAATAACAAGAAAGAATATTGAGATCCGCGGTGTGTGGGTAAGCGATACCGAGCATCTCTACAGGGCTGTAAGGCTAGTTCAGAGCGGAAGATACCCGTTCAGGGAATTAATAACGCACATCAAGCCCCTAGAAGAGGCAACTGAGGCCCTAAGACTCATTGAGGAACGCAGGGCAATAAAGGCTGTAATAACACCAAACAATTAACAAAAGATTAATTTAGCCTTCCATGCAATCATTATTCTGGATGCCCAGGGCCGGTAGTTCAGTCTGGAATGAATGCCGCCCTCGCACGGCGGAGGTCGCGGGTTCAAATCCCGCCCGGTCCACCACCAAGAACCTACGGTTCCCAAAATCATCGTTTTGAACTGCCTGTTTTAAGGCCTATTCGCAGATCCGGCTGATATTCAGGCCTTTTTCTCGGGCGGCCTTCCAAGCGGCCGGGTCTACGTGGATGCTTATGATCTTCCTCAACTCCCTCTCTCCTAGAAACTGTATATACAACTGTAAATACAGTGAAGAGAACTTATAACTCTGAATTCATAGACAGTTGGAGGGCATCTTCGAGACTACCAAGTACGCGGAGGCAGACAGAAGGAGAGTGATCGAGTCGCTGGAGACGCTTCTCGAAGAACTGCAAAGATAGCGGAACAATCGGAACTACATGTAAAGCTTATGATCGCGGAAAGCTAATAATTCGGACTGAATCTTTTTCTATTTACGGTTCCTGGATATGCAGAGAGTCTCTTGGCACAGCTCCTCATGCGCCTGTAGGCTTCTTTCTTGAGCCCATATGATCTTTCTATCATCAGCCCTAGGCCTACCAGTCCAAGCCTTAGAAGGCAGCCGAGGCCTTATAAACCTCCACTTACTATCAGAAAGCTCATAAAACCCTTGATAAACCATATAACGAGAAAGACAAAAGTTTGAAACGAGTTCAATCTTAAGAAAGTGGCCATGACACTTTGTTTTAAATATTTGGATAGTTTGGTTTGAGAAGGTTTATGAGGATTTCTCTTCTAGTTCTTTGACTTTGTGTTATTTTATTTGTCTTTGGAGGTTGCTCTGGTGTATTTTTTATCTGCCAAGCTTATAAATTGTAGGTTGATTTATCCAGTATAGAGAGAAATGTTTCGATTGGGGCAATCAACATGTTTTTCTTTAGTCCGAAGTCTTCTTTGCTGAGTATTATGTAATTTTTTATTTGGGGGATTCTGATAATGTCTTTGAAATTTACTTCGCTCCTATATTTTGTTTCTATGGCGATGTAGGTTGAGTTTATTTTCATTATGTTATCTAGTTCTCTACCTTGCGTATCATAGTAAAACCAGAGGAACGTATCTTTTTCTTTCATGAAGGGTTTTTCTTGGGTGGTTGCCAGATGGTTGCTGACTACTCCTTCAACTATCTTGCTCAAAGACTCCTCTTCTTCGAGTGTTTCAGCTATTACATCGTTTACGTCTCTTCCGGTGAGGGAGCTTTTTAACGCGTAAAAGATGAATGGATCCTGGAAATATACTTTCTTTGCTCCCTTAAACTTCACGCCTTTCTTGTTGAAGTCGTAAGCGTGGAGAATCATTAAAATGAAGGATT
>CAYOFB010000192.1:0-1710 GCA_964403145.1 uncultured Candidatus Bathyarchaeia archaeon | reverse complement strand
CCCAATAGCCGACTATCTAATCTCAAAGGGGATTCCTCAAGCTCAAGCTTACATTACAACATTTGAAGCAGCAGCCATAATCAGCCTAATAGGAACAATAATTTATCTAGTAAAAGTAAGAGCCTAGAAAAGATGAATTTAAGCTTTTTCAATTACTTTTTCTAATGCTTGTATAACATTTTCTTTTCCCATAGCAATTATGTAAGGGCCTAATCTAGGCCCCCTTGGTACACCCAGCAATATCGTATATAACATCTTGAAGAATTCCGGCGGCTTTATTTCGTTTTCCCTTGCTATTTGAAATATAGAATTCTGTATTCTTTCGGCCGATTCTTCTCTTTTTATGACCTCTATTAAGTCTTTTATCGCCTTCTTTTCCTTTTCCGAGAGCTCAATTACTGTTTCCTTTATTTCCTTTGCATAATCTCTCGCCCAGTTTAGGGCATATTCTATTCTTTTTAGCAGATCCTCGGTTGGTTCTTCATCCTTGCCTAAATATCTGTAGGTTCTCAGCTTTTCGATTATGAATTCCTTTTCTTTCTTTTCTGGCGCTATTTTCGCTAAATATACAAGTAGATTGTATGGTACATGTATGCTTGGTTTTTCTGGAGGTTTTAGATGCCAGCAATACTTGTATAGGCCTGTAAGTTTGGCTCTTTCCATTTCGTCGGCTATTCTCTTCCTTCCAAAGTATATGTCTTCAAGTTCGTCGAATTCCATCATGTATTGCGGAATATCTGTAACATCCAGTGTACGAGTCCCAACAAATCTTTTAAGGGTTAGGAGAAGCAGAGACTGCGGGGAGCCATACCTAAGCCAAACTTGAGGCGTAAAAACGTTTCCAATAGACTTGGAGATTTTTCTTCCGCTCTTGTCAAGGAACATTTCGTATCTTGCATGCATTGGAGCTGGAAAGCCTAGTATTTCTTGGCATATGCGGTCGTTCACGCGAACGGAATCGGCTATATCCTTTCCGTAAGCCTCAAACCTTATGTCTAAGGCTTTCCATCTGGCCGCAAATTCTCCTTTCCAGCTTAGCTTTCCCTCACCCTTGGTATAGTCTGCCTCGCCCCTATGTCCGCATCCTTCTAGCCATTTCCCCTTAACTTCCATTCCCTCACATACATAAAGAACCTTCCGTTCTTTGGGAAGAAACTCGTAGGCTCTGGTTGTGTAGATGCGGCCGCAGTTTTCACAGACGGCAAAATATGGGAGAACCTCCAAATATTTCTCCTGCCCAACCTCCTCTTTTACTATTTCACCAACTTTCTTCGCATTTGCAAGTATTTCCTCAATTTCTCTGTTTAGCATTCCTCTTTCATAGACTTCTTTAGCTGACATGAACCTGTATTCTATTCCACATTTGTCATAGGCTTCTCGCAGAAGAGCGCTCATATGATGGCCGAAGCTTTCATGACATTTGAATGGGTCTGGAATATCGGTAACTGGATATCCTAGGTATTTTTCTAGCCATTTTGGAAGGCCGGCCGGAACTTTTCTTAGTCCGTCTTTGTCGTCTGAGAAGGCGATTAGTTCTGATTTGTAGCCTTGCTCTCTTATGGCTAATGTGACGGCGTAGGCTCTTGCACCGTCGGCGAAACTTCCAATGTGGGGAAAGCCGGATGCTCCAACGCCCATTTCTGTTCTAATCATGTCTAGGCTTCTGCCTAGCTTACGCTCTCTCTCAATGATACGAGCAGCCATCTTATC
>CAYOFB010000191.1:0-1713 GCA_964403145.1 uncultured Candidatus Bathyarchaeia archaeon | reverse complement strand
TAGAAACCCACAGAGTCGACGGCGAAAAACGGAAGGTTTGGGTTCACAGAAAAGGCGCAACACGTGCCTTCCCGCCTGGAGCGCCAGAAGTCCCAGCCGATTATCGGGCTGTTGGACAGCCAGTGCTCATACCGGGAAGCATGGGAACAAGTTCGTGGCTGCTTGTAGGAACGCCGAAGGCTATGGAGCTAACATTCGGCTCGACAGCGCATGGTGCAGGAAGAATGATGAGCCGAGCCGCGGCTAAGAGAAGATTCTACGGAGGAGACATAAAAAGGGCCTTAGAAAACAGAGGAATAGTTGTTAGGGCTGCAAGCCAGGTCGTATTGGCTGAGGAGGCTGACCCAGCCTACAAGAATGTAGATCGAGTGGCAGAAGTAAGCCACAATGTAGGAATAGCAACAAAGGTTGCCAGAATGGTTCCGCTGGCTGTTGTAAAGGGCTAATTTTACTGTGAAAGGATGATTTGATTTCCGTTTCCTTGGAAATGCTATATCATCTTTTTCACATACATAGTTGAAACTGATTTTCTGTTCTATACAAAAGACAAAAGAAAAAGAGTTAAATTAAACTTATGATAAATTAATTATAACGAGAGCTAATGAAAACCTTTACTGAAGTGATTGTTGGACTGATTTTAATCGTGATGATATTTGCATATGGCATTCTACCTGTAAAAACAATAAATCAGAGACAGATAGGATTAAAAACCAACAAGGATGCCTACATTTTAAGCGAAAGCGAGGGTCAGGGAATACAAGGTTTTATAGGACACTATGTTAACTATACTTTACACTTGTACGATTATTCATCAGGAGAGCTCATAGGCATAGGATACCACAAAATTGTTTTTGATTCGTATGTTGAACACGATGAGATACTTATAAAAATAGAGGGGCGAGACCCTTGGGGAAATTTCTACAACTCCTCTGCAGTGGTTAATGTAACAGATCGAAGAGTTGAGTCAGGAGACCTGTACCTCTGGTGGATCTACGTAGATGTTATCTTCTGCCCCTATTGGGTTGAGACCAATGTGAGCTTAGGTTCAAAGATTAAACTATTTAGCTATGATTATGCAATTATTTATGCCGCTCAAATTCTGGTTCTTGATGATTCTCTGTTTGACTGCTGGGCAGCTGGAGTTAGCACCGAACCTCATTTTGTTTACCTTTGTCAATCATGGTTTGAAGAAACTTCAGGACTATTGGTCAAGATGCATTACATTGAGTATCTTTCACACATCGCTGATTTGGTTTTAGCTAACACGGATATTCCCATCGAACGATGGGGCTCTTTAAATGGACCATATTATTCTTTCGAAATAGAATACTGGATATTAGAAATCAAAACTCATCGCCCAATACGTCTAATTTCCAGATGATAATCCAAAAACATTTAAAATTCAGCTGACCAGCGGGATTTGAACACATTTTTAGCATTAAGATAAACATTAAAGCTGGCAGAAGCTTTCCTTCACTCTCAATTTGGTAAAGAAAGAAGTTGACAGAGGAGGTTATAAGGATTCCTGATACGATTTTCACGGATTTATCCAAGGATGGAAGATTTGCGGTTTTCATTTCAAATGCTTCTTTTTAACTCCTATAACTGGTAAAAAAGGATAGTTTTACCGTGTGAATTAGTCTTCTTCAAGCAGTCTGTATTTTCTCATTTTTGTCAGTAAGCCTATGGCTGCGGCTGTTATGACTATTGCCA
>CAYOFB010000190.1:0-1732 GCA_964403145.1 uncultured Candidatus Bathyarchaeia archaeon | reverse complement strand
CCATTAACTCATACCAGCATCTTAAAAAAACTTTGGTGCTCCGGCCGGGATTTGAACCCGGGTCTCCGGCTCGAAAGGCCGGAATACTTGGCCGGGCTATACTACCGGAGCTCAAGGCGTAATCAATAATTTATTGCTTCCGAATAAATTTATCCTTTCTTAGCTTTGCTCCTATTCGGTTTTCGAACAACATCTTATATAGAAATTCGGATGATTCACCGAATTGGCAATGGTAACAGTTGAAGGCTATCCGAGATGCGTGAATGGAATATCAGAGATTATTATGAGAAAGAAGCTTTAGCTTTGAAGAATCATCAAAAATTAATGTATTTTGAAAATCCTTGGAGTAACTATTGGCATGGAGAGCGTCTACGTAGAATCTTTGAAATTTTGAAGCAAATAGAATTTAGAAGCTTCTTGGATGCGGGATGTGCTGAAGGATATTACATGAAGATTTTGGAGAAAAACCCATTTTTCGGCCTTCCCCTTATTGTGGGATTAGATATAGCTAAAAACTATTTAATCAAAGCTAAACAAAATTTATCTCACAGTTTGCTTGTTGAAGGAGACGCTGCGAAACTTCCTTTTAAAGAGAATTCTTTCGACCTAGTTTTATGTACTGAAGTGTTAGAGCATGTTGTAAATCCGGAAGAAGCATTTAATGAGCTTTTACGAGTGAGCAGAAAATATTTGTTGTTAACAGTAGCTGGTGAAAATCTGTTCTATTATATTGCTAAAAAATTAGGTTTAATAAAAAATGTAAATGAAAATCCGTTTGCAAAATTTGGACACGGTCATCTACATGAGATGAGAATAAAAAATATTATTTATTGGAGTTGTAAGGCTAGATGTAAGCTGCTAAAAAAATTGATCACTTGCTACTTTCCGGCATCCTTTCTGCAGAGACATAAAATGCCAACCTTCTTTATTCCAATAGCCAAACATATCGATAGAATTTTGAATAAAATACCAGTGATTAGAGAACTAGGCGCCGTACAAATCTTACTGCTGAAAAAATCAACAGAACCATTATCTAATTCTGCTAGGCGATAGCTCTATAATTTATTCGGTTTTCGACCAACCTCTTATATACAGAAATCGAAGAGAGCCAGTTTAGGTCTGAAATCAAACATATCGGAGACAAGCCATTGAAGAATGCCAGAGAAATCCCAGAATTACTAT
This sequence comes from uncultured Candidatus Bathyarchaeia archaeon, assembly GCA_964403145.1. GTDB lineage: Archaea > Thermoproteota > Bathyarchaeia > Bathyarchaeales > WUQV01 > CAYXFE01. The sequence goes on along the minus strand of CAYOFB010000190.1, from coordinate 550 downwards.
TAAAGGCCTTGACGTCAAGGAAAATTAGAGCAGCCATAGACTTTATCCTAATAACTTTAATAGGCGTAGCAGTCTTTAGAAACTTCCTCTTTAGAGATTACTGGCCGGCTGGAGGCGACGTTTTAGGATGGATTTCCCGTGCCTATCTTTTCAGCCACGACTTTAGATGGGCCTATACATGGAGGCCTCACTCGTTTGGTTTCTCAGAAAACATATACATAGTTGACTTGTTCTATATGATTCTCCACTTTTTCTTCGGCGACCCAGTGTTCATGATAAAAATTGTAATGTTCTTATCCTTCATATTTGCTGGATTCTCAGCCTACATGTTCGCTTTCAGGTATACTCGAAATAATTTGGCTTCTCTTTCAGCAGCTCTTGTCTATACGTTGAATCAGTGGGTGGCTTCGCAGCTGACGGAAGCCCATCTGGCAATACTGATAAGCTACGCAGTTTTTCCGCTGATTTTTCTAGTCTTTGACAAGACATTAGAAACCGGAAAAATTAAACATTCATTACTGCTTTCGCTTTGCTTAGCCTTTCTACTAAC
>CAYOFB010000189.1:0-1749 GCA_964403145.1 uncultured Candidatus Bathyarchaeia archaeon | reverse complement strand
TACTCATGGATGAGCCCTGCTCGGCCTTAGACCCCGCAACTACAAGAAAAATCGAAGAACTCATACAAACACTGAGAAATAACTATACCGTTGTGGTGGTTACACATAACATGCAGCAGGCAGCCCGCATCTCCGATTATACAGCATTCTTTTATATAGGAAAACTTGTGGAACATGGGCCAACACAGAAAATATTTACCAAACCAGAGAACGAATTAACTAAAGATTACATTAATGGAAGGTTCGGCTAGAGTGCATCAAATTTAACTGTGATTTGTTGCTTTGTTTTAACCAAAGACTTTATAGTCTGCTGTGCTCAATTTGAATTAGACTGAGGGTGGAGGAGAAGGCTTGCCAGAAGACAAGAAAAAGGATAAGCGACGCTCGCCATGGTTCGAAATTTTCGATGAAATAAAGAAGCTTGAGAAAATGATGGATGACCTCATGAAAAGCATAGAATCATCAAACAAATATAATAGACGGTATAGGCCATTCTACGGATTTTCAGCAACATTCACTAGAAATAGAAGGTTAAAGCCCAAAGGTTTTAGAAGCCTTAAAAGGGGCTATGTCACCCCTGAAATTAGGGGAGAATATGAGCCCCTCATAGATGTTTTTAATGAAAAAGAGAGGGTTAGGGTGTTCGCCGAAATCCCAGGCGCGTGTAAAGATGATGTGGACATATATGTTACAGAAGATACGCTAAGAATATCCGTGCACACTAACGACGTAAAATTTTATAGGGAAATAATACTTCCGGCAAGAGTTAACCCTAAAACTGCGACGGCCACATACAAAAATGGAGTTCTGGAAATTCGCCTAAAGAAGACAAGCAATAAAGAGATATTCGGCGGCCAAAAAATCTTTGTGAAATAGAATATTATGGAAAAATTTATGTCTCTCCTTTAAATTATGGTTCACGCCAAATCATAGAGGAGCAAGCATATGCCGCATAAACTTAGAAAGACTCGGAAAAAGCGCGGAAGCAGAACATGCGGCTACGGCCGAGTAGGCCAACATAGGAAGTCCGGAACAAAGGGAGAGAGAAGGGCTGGCCGTCACAAGCATTTATGGTCATATGTAATAAAGTATGAGCCAGACTACTTTGGCAAAAGAGGCTTCACCTCTCCAAGGTCGCTTAAAAGAAAGGTTAATCCAATTAACCTAAGCCAACTTGAAGAACTAATTGAAAAACTTAGTGCAGAAGAAAAAATCGAGGAGAAAAATGGGAAACTCTTTGTCGATTTAGAAAAATTAGGGTACACAAAGCTTCTTGGAATGGGAAAAATTAGCAAGCCGGTAATAATTAAAGTGCCCGCCTTCTCGGCCTCTGCAGCAGAAAAAATCAAGGCTGTAGGCGGCCAAATATTAAAAGAATAGTTTGAGGACAAATTAATTAAATGTTAAACGGCTAGGATAAAGGGTATGGAAAGGGGAAGCTGATGGCCGGCAGATTCCTATCAATGTTCAAGCCAATATCGAGATTCCTACCGATAATTAGCCCGCCAGAACGCAAGATAAGATTCACAGAAAAAATATTCTGGACAGCAATGGTTCTAATACTTTACCTAATAATGTGCTATGTCCCTCTCTATGGAATAAATCCACAGACTCAAGGATGGCAACTACAATACATGCGTGTAATATTCGCATCCAGAAGGGGAACCCTAATGGAGCTAGGGATAGGCCCCATAGTCACCGCGGGGCTTATACTCCAGCTCCTAGTAGGCGCAAACATGATAGAATGCG
>CAYOFB010000188.1:0-1756 GCA_964403145.1 uncultured Candidatus Bathyarchaeia archaeon | reverse complement strand
TAGAGCGACAGGCTCATAACCTGTTGGTCGAGGGTTCAAGTCCCTCCGGGCCCACTAATCACATACAAGCAGGAATAGAATCAAATTCATTAATCTTAGTATTTTACTTGACAAGCTTCTTTGTCACTGAAGACCCACTGCCTATATTTCCTCCATTATGCGTTACCGCGTAGAAGTAACCGTCAGTCGCTGAATGTTCAATAGCCTGTTCAGCCGAGTTTAGGAGAATTGTATCATATAAATCTAGTAGGCATTCACCCGTCGTTTTTATGTAGAATTTAATTGTTGTTAATGTTCCGTTTCCACTTACGCCTTGAACGTCACCTAAAAGAGTACAGTCGACTACCATGCAGCCTTCTGTGCTGTTAATTTTGTACGTAAAGAAGGTTGAGCCTCCACTTTTCAGGAAAGGCCCTTCGCTAACTTCTACACAGTCTAGGAGTGTTGAATTCCATCTAAGATGGAACTCATACCCGTATAAGTCAGTAACGTCTGAAACTTTTACCTCAATTATGAAGTTCTCTCCAACATTTCCCTCGCTTGTCTCCGGATAAATAAAGATCACCGCTACATTCTGGTTGGTAATGCCTTCACCAGCACCTTTTATGTAGACTGTTCCTATTAAAGACAGAAGAACGAAAGCTACTATCGATATAAGAATGAGTTTTTTCATGGCCCATCACCATACGGTAATGTAGCGTCGTTAATTTGTCTTATTTCAGTAAATGAGTCTTCTTTGATTTGGTTCGCCTTATGATGCCTATACCTTTTTTGAAGGATATAAAGGAGCAGGCAGAGAGCTAAAGTTATGAATAGTAATGTTAATTCGGGAATTATTGTCACCGAGCCGTCAATGCTTTGACAGGGTATAGAATTTTTCCTTGAATCTACCAGTTTTACATCATCCAGTGAAAGCTGCGAGGAGCCGACAGCGAGTGATTTGAACTTTATAGTAACAAGTGTTCCGTTCCCATTTACGCCTAGAACATCTCCCGTTAGGCAAGAGTCAACCCAGACTATTCCATGCGTAGAATTATAGTGATCATTAAAAGCAACAACCCAGAAAAAGGAATTCTTTCCAGTTGAATTCAGAAACGGCCCTTCAATAACCTGGCTACCGTTAAGTATTGAAGAGTTGTAGAATAATTTGAATTCGTATCCATATAGGTCAAGCGCATTACAGATACTAACATTTACAATGAAAGATTCATTAAGAGAATCAATCACTTGCTCTTTTGGAGATACATACACATATGTAATATACGAGCCGGCCTGCTCGCTTTTTAAAAAGTAAAATGATAGAAATGAAAGGGCAATTATGAATATGAGGCATTTAGAGACTTGCTTTTTCAACACGGTTTTCGTACCTCGCATTTTTGTTTAAATATTACAATAAAAAGGGGAGAAGGGAGATTTAAGCTTCTATCTCGGTTGCTACGCTTACTAGGTCGTAGATGTCGATTTGGAAGTCGAAGTTTATGTCTACATGGGCGAAGTCTTCAAGCTTGAAGTTCATTTCTCCCATGACCCAGCCGGGAGTGGAGCCTATTCGCCTTGCCACGTGTACAAGGTCGTTGATATCGACTGCGCCGTCATAAGTTACGTCTCCTTCGAGAACTCTCATACTAGACATTTTAGAGAACCTTACTAGACCGTTTACATCGCCAATGTTGGCTATGCTTACAGTGAACCTGCTCCATTCATTGTAAACTTTTAGTTCGCCAGTAGCATTTTCAGCGATAACCTGTTCTGTCCA
>CAYOFB010000187.1:0-1764 GCA_964403145.1 uncultured Candidatus Bathyarchaeia archaeon | reverse complement strand
ATACTGAGGAAACGGCGCTAACAGCGGCGAGAGTTGCTGTAGGCTCAATCTACCTCACTCTTCAGAACATACTCTCAACCTTAATAGGTGTTTTGGGCTATGCCTACATGGCTAGGGTCCTAACTCCAGCAGAAATAGGCGTCATAGCAGGCATCACACTTCTCGCCTCATACTTATACAGATAATTGTGAACCTAGGCCTAAACTCTTCAATCGCCAAATTCAAACAAACAAAAAATGAAAGCTTCTTCTTGACCAAAAAATTCTGAAGCTGGCCAAAAATGGGGATCTATATCCTTAAAAGCTTTGCCCTATTTTTGTAAATAGCAGCCTTTTCTGGCGAATGCACATGAATTTCGAAAGGCTCCTTTATTCCGGCCCTCCAAAGTTCCGAAAGAATTTTAGCTGGATGTAGCTCCGTAACTATAAGTACGTCTATATCGCTTGAGTAGTTATATTTTCCCTCTGCAACCGATCCGAAGAGGAAAACTTCGGCTTTAGGGTCAAGCTTATGAACAATATCCTTTATGGTTTTAAGGCGCTCATTCAAGTTTCTAAAGGCCTCTCTTCTCATTAATGCTCTTTTCACCAAAATGTCAAGCGACATCTTTCATTATCTCCTTAACCGCTTTAAGAAGCTTCTCAGCTTCTTGCAGGCTGAAACCCCTCATCACATATCGCGACGTTATGTATGCGTCTTCCAGCACGCTAAGTTCCATCAGATACTTTTCTAAAAACCCCCTTATATATAATCTGCTATTTGCAACTTAATCTATTCCAATACAATATAGCGGGCAAGGAACTTCATTTTCTTTTATACTGTGATAATTGTGAAGCCTGCCTAAGTTATTTTTGCGGTTCTTAACTCTAAACTACCTAGATTTGGAATTAATTATCCCCTAAAGTTCCCTAATACTTGCTGATTGGGACTGCCGCTAGATCATCCTACCTTATAGTCTTATCCCAATCTAATGCTAGGGATTAGTTTAGGCATCCTCAGCTATCTTGCATCCGTACTAGTCATATTAAGATTCATCCTTTATCTTTGATGCTGTACCTTCCAATATTCGAATCCTTCATATCGCACCTAATATAAGGAGAAAACGCATAAATCACTGCTTATATGTTGTAAAAATTGCATCAAAAGCAAGAATAACGACTTTAACACTCGAAGTTGAATGTGTAAACTATATAACCTAACTTTAACATTGAGCAACAAAGCAAGGAAATCGCATAATAAAATTATCGTATTATGATTAACCTTGTTTTTTCTCGATTTCTAAAACAAGTTTTTCGCATAATCCATACGTTTTTTCCGCTCTTAAAGTTGCATCTTTCGCGTCCTTTTTGCTTATAACCTCTTCTGGAGCCAGAAAGGCTTCTTCTCCTCCATAAAGACTTAATTCTCTTTTTTTGACAAGAATTTTGCTTGATTCGCATAAAAATTCTATTTCCGACCTAAACCATTCCGGAAACCTATTTTCAACCTCAACTAGGACATCGGAAACATCATGTATTTTAGGATATTCTATCCCAACAGCTTTCAAAACCGCCTTCAAGGACAACTCAACGCATTCTTGACTTAATCTTACGGCGTAGGGATAATTTCCTTCTATGTGGGCATCCTTAGCATCTTCAAGCCTAGCCTTGGCTTGGCGAAGATATGACTTGGCAACCTTAAGTAACTTCAATTCTTTCACCAAATTTATAGTCTGGCTTTAAATCCCAATACCAATGCTTCTCGTCGATAACTATCCTTTTGGCT
>CAYOFB010000186.1:0-1790 GCA_964403145.1 uncultured Candidatus Bathyarchaeia archaeon | reverse complement strand
ATGCGAAAGAATTTGCGGATTGGCGAAAATCATGCGTAGCCTAACAATTCCAGCCTTAGAGAACGTTGTTACGTGGCATGAACGAGACCTTACGCAGTCATCTGCCGAGCGATTCATAATTCCAGAAGCATGCATCCTAATCGACTACATGCTACACCTAATGACATTCATAATCGAGAACATTGAGGTTGACGAGGAGAGGATGCTGAAGAACTTGGAGATTACGCAGGGAAGAATAATGTCAGAAGCAGTAATGATAGCCCTAACGCGTAAAGGAATGAACAGACAAGAAGCACATGAACTTTTGAGAAGACTTGCGATAAAAAGTCAACAGGAAAATAGGCATTTCAGAGAAGTTTTATTAGAGAATGAGATTGTTAGGAAGCTTTTGAGCGAAGATGAGATTGAGGAGGCTTTAAATCCAAGGAACTATATGGGAACAGCAATCCAACAAATAGAACAAACAATACAAAAAACCAAGCAAGAACTAAAGTTAAGTTGATGTTCAAGCATTTGCATTAAATTTCTATTCCATAGATTAGCAAGCAGAAAAAGCTTATAACGGGAAAAGAGAAACATAAAATGAATTTAATAGGTACTTCAAGCGTGAGCATAATGGTTGATTATCCATACATAAATAACACCGGTAGGCTTAGGAGCTTTCTTGAGTCAATACCCAAAATTGGCGTGCCCGATAAAATAAATACCAATACTCTTCCGAAGCTTGGATATAAGAGTAAGAATGATAGACCAATAGTAAAAATTCTCAAGTTCATTAGATTTATAGATGAGAAGGGTGTTCCAACACAAAACTACATAAATTTCAGGGATACGAGCAAAGCTAAGGTTGTAATGGCAAATGCCCTTAGAAAGGCTTACTCTGAACTTTTTAAGTTATATCCTGACGCATATAAACAGAACGATGAGAATCTAAAAAACTTTTTTAGACCAACTACTAAAGCAGGTGAGCAGGTAGTAATACGAATGGTTGATACCTTTAAAGTGCTTTGTAGCTTTGCAGATTTTGAAAAATCACTTCTAGAAACTGAAATTAAAGACGAAGAGTCTAAGAGAAAAAAGAGAGAAGAAATTAAAGGAGTTCCTAGATTACCCTCAGGTGTTACTATAAACATAAATATCCAACTAGCTCTACCTGCAACGGATGATGCGTCGGTATATGACAAAATCTTCAAAGCACTCAAAGAACATCTTCTCTCCCGAAGTTGAAACGCTAGTCAGGGAAGTAGTCTCACGAGCTATTGAATTCAAAAAAGTAGCGGATAGCATTTTATCACAATACAAACATCCAATTGAAGTAGAAAAGGCTAGCCGGATAATTGAAAGAATCTTTGAAAGATTTCCTGTGGTTGTAAAGGAGATTAACCGACGCTATGGTGGTCGTTTACCATTTAAGATTAAAGACGAACACGACGTTCACGATTTATTACGTGGATTATTAAGACTATACTTTGATGATATTAGAGACGAAGAATGGACTCCAAGTTATGCAGGAGCCTCTGCACGGATGGATTTCTTACTTAAGAACGAACAAATAGTAATCGAAGTAAAAATGGTTCGTAAGGGGCTTGGACAGAAAAAGATACGAGAGCAACTTATTATCGATAAGGCTCATTATAGGACTCATCCAGACTGTAAAAAATTATATTGTTTCATCTATGATCCAGAAGGAAAAATTAAAAATCCAAGAGGATTTGAAAAAGACTTAAGCGAAAAAATTGATGGTTTTGAAACAAGAGTTCTGATTGTTCCTAGAATTTAGCACTATTTCG
>CAYOFB010000185.1:0-1824 GCA_964403145.1 uncultured Candidatus Bathyarchaeia archaeon | reverse complement strand
CCAAAGCACCAGCCAATAAACGCAAATACACAAAACAACATATAACCTTTTTGAATTGTATATTCATTGTCGGAGAGTGATTAAATTAGAAATTGACAAAAACTCTGAAACAAGTTTAAAGAGATATGTTTTCTCGGCTTTTAAACGCAACAGTCTGTTGATGCTTATTATTTCTTTAGTGCTGTTCGCATTCATTTACTTTGCAATCTATGTAATCATGATAATCAAGTTTCTAAATCCATGGCTAATAGAGGATTTTGCAAAGTTTATCTTAGCAACTTACTCAAATAATGTGCCTGAACCAGAAACCCAAGAATTCTTCCTATACATTTTTACAAATAATGTAGGCTGTTACTGGAATCCGTCTAAATTGCTCGTCTGGACGCCTCTATTCGGTGCATCGATTCTTGGACTCAGCTTTTTACTAAACGGCGTCATTGTAGGTATTGTAGCAGCCATACTAGGATTAGAACATGGTCCATTGCTTCCAATAGCTGGTTTGCTCCCGCATGGCATAATAGAAATTCCCGCATTTATAATTCAATGGGCTGCGATATCAAGATGGCAAATTACAACTGTAACTCTAATATTCAATTTGGTAAGGGGAGAAAAAATAGATAAGACAAAAGTGAAAAAAGATTTGGTAGACGTCTTCATTCTTTCAATAACATCGATTTTCCTTTTATTCATAGCAGCCCTTATAGAAACTTACATAACTCCTTCACTGATTAGACTTGTAAGTAAAAATATTAAAATGGGAGATTTAAGAGGCGGCCAAAGCCTTCTCTACAGTTGCTAGCAGCTCCTCATCAATCTGGGCGTGATACCTAAAGTGCTCATTTGGGTCTTTAATGAGTACGTAAAGCCAGTAAATCCCAAAGATTCCTAGTGTAATTATTGAAAGTATAAGGTAGAGTATAAAGTTCCTGTCCGGTACCGGATTCATACGTCTAGGCGGCGTAAAGCTGACTCCAAGCTTGCCAAAAATTTTGCTTACATCCTCCCAGAACCCATCCTCTCGCCTCTCATGCTTATAGAAGTCTTTCATTAAGAAGTAATACACGTACCACGTCGCAATAAATATTATCGCTGAGAGAATAGCCCATAAAACAGCGTTTTTCTCTGTCTCTTCAGTTCTAGCTTCTCTTAAGGTTCTTTCGCATAGAGAAAGTTCGGTTTCAACCGAAACCTTCCTTTGCTCAGCGATTTTTCTAAGCGAATTAATTGTATCTTCCATCAGAAAAATCTGCCTTTTAAAATGCGAATTTCTCCTGTCAACAAGCTTATACACCAATACTATTGAAACTATGAATGAAATTATCCCAAGGATTGATGTCAAGAGGATTATTGCTGGAACCAAGAATATGGCTGGAATAGCTATAAGAATCATTATGACAGGTATCAGATAAATTAGCAGCCAAGCAGTTGACATCATCTTGTCATATTCCATACGCATTCTAATATCTCTTCTAAGGTTTTCAATTTCCCCACTCATAAGGTTCTCTCCAACCAAATAATTTATGAACAATCCTCTTTTATCGAATGCCAAACTATATATAGCTTGCTGAGATTAGCAAATTATATTCAGAGTCTGATTCTTCTTCCGTTGAAATCCCTTTTATAATTTGCAAATTCATCTATAACCTCTCTAAGCCGCTGCGAAGTAAAAACCGGGCCGTCTCTGCACACTCGGTATTTTCCCAGCATGCAGCTTCCACATATGCCTATTCCACACCGCATAATTCTCTCCAAGCTTGCTTGAAATGGAATATTTGCTTCTTCAGCCGCTAGAAATGCCTTCTTTATCATGGGTTCGGGGCCGCA
>CAYOFB010000184.1:0-1830 GCA_964403145.1 uncultured Candidatus Bathyarchaeia archaeon | reverse complement strand
ATCTCCATCAATTTACGCTTAATAATTTCTCCCTCCAACCTATCTCTCTTTAGGCGACTTCACAAATTAAAATTTAACCGTTGATGGAAATTTTATTTTTGTGTCTTGTCTATGTTGTATTTGTGTGATGTCTATTGTCTGCGAGGGTTACTGAGCGTACTCTTTATCCGTTTATCAGTAGAGTTTTTGATAGGTTTGGTTGGCGTTGTTTTTCTGAGACTGGTGTGGGAGCTAGGGAACCGGATTTGATTATTGAGGGTGATGGCGCTAGGGTTGTTTCTGAGGTTAAGATTGATTCTGAGATTAAGTTGACTGAGGCTATTGTTGATGCTAATGTTAAGGCGCGTATGCTTGGCACTCCTAATTATGTTGCGTTTCTTTTTCCGAGGTTTGTTCGGGATATTCCCCTTAGCGAGTTGGAGCGCAACTTTCCTAGGTTGAGGGTTTCTGCGCTTATTTTGACGGATTGGCTTGCTGACAGAAAAGAGTTGACTTTGGAGGATTTGGCTGAGCTTTTCACTACTTCTTTTAGGGAGTGGCTTCAGACTAAGGCGGTTAGAGTTAGCTATGACTTGGTTGTTGAGGCTGCCAGAGAGTCTGTACGAGAGATTGCTGCTTACTTGCGGCAGCATCTTGTTCAAAAGCCTGTTTTCGACAGCGCAATGGCGGTTATTGGAAGATTTGACATTTACAAGAGTCTACTTGAGGATTTCTCGGGGATAAGTGAGAATGAGGCTAAACTCTATGTTGCAGATATAACCTCCTATATTCTCGTTAATCAATTGCTATTTTATCATATTATTTCTGAGAAGATGGGGTACGAGCGGCTTCCTGAAATAAATCCGTTAAATCCACCCAAAAATCTTCTGGAAACCCTTGATAGAGTTTTTGAGGGTCCTAGGAAGCTTTATCCTCACATTTTAGGCTTTAACCTGTTTCCGCTGTTGATGGAAACTAAGGATTTCCGTATAGTTTCGTCAATTGCTAGGTTTATTTCGAATCTGAGGGCTTTGAGGCCTCAGTATATTCGTGAGGATCTTTTTGGTAGGCTTTATCATGAGACTATCCCGCCTGAGACTAGAAAGAATTTGGGAGCTTTCTACACTAAACCTGAAGCGGCAAGATTGTTAGCTAGTCTTGCCATTGATAGGTGGGATGCTAAGGTTTTGGATCCGGCTTGTGGTTCTGGCACTCTCTTGGTAGAGGCTTATCATAGGAAGATGCAGTTGGCTCCGCCAACAATGAGTAAGGCTGAACTGCACAAGAAATTCCTTAAGGAAGACATTTATGGAATTGACATTATGCATTTTGCTTCTCATATGTCCTCGATGAATCTTACTGCTCAGAATATTGAGGTTGGCTTGAAGCCTCATGTTCTAAGTCAAGACGGAATAAAAACAATGATTGAATCCGCAAAAGAAGAAGAGGATCTAACCGATGATCCGCCTAGAGCTGCGGAGCAACCGCTTACCAAATGGCTGGAAGCCATGAAAGAGGAGCGCATACCAAAAGATTTTGATATTGTAATTATGAATCCACCATTCACGCGAAGGGAACGCATTCCAGCCAAAAAAGAGGAACTGGAAAAACTTGTACCGGAAGTAAAAGGAAAAACCGGGTATTGGGCCTACTTCGTAATCGCCGCAGACAAATTATTAAAAGAAAACGGAACAATGGCCATAGTGATACCCGAAGAATTCTTCGCGGGTAACTCAGCAAAAAGTGTACGTGAGTATCTTTTAGATAGGGGATACAGAATTAAGTTTATTGTAAGAAGCACGGTAGAACTTGCTTTTAGTGAGTCAGCGCTTTATCGAGCCTACTTAATGA
>CAYOFB010000183.1:0-1836 GCA_964403145.1 uncultured Candidatus Bathyarchaeia archaeon | reverse complement strand
TGGAAAGCATTCAAGAATGGCTTCCACCCGAACCGCACAGAACGAAGATTTTAGAGTTCATCAAAGCCGGTCGGGCGCATTTGCTACCTAAAAAGAGGAGACAGCAACCCATCGTCCAATTTGAGGATGGAGGATCAATACCGCTACGTAAGGTTCGGTATTCAGAGAGAATAAAAAATTTTTATCATGCCGATAATCCACCTAGAATAAAAAAGGGAAAGAATTTTAGATTACGGAAGTAATCTGACGATAAAGAATAAAAAGAACCCAAAGAAAAGATGATAAAAATTAACGTAGCATCATACGAATAAACATCTGATGCTCTTCTTCCTACAGTAAAATTATCTACGGATTATGGAAAACAAGGGGAGCTCCGTGATCTGAAAGGCATATGGAGAAACAAACTGATAATCGCAATCGTTACAGCCAATGGAGGAACTTGTCTGCCAAAGGGTCTTCAGCAAAGTGTTCGATTCTCCCATAAGAATCGATGAGAATTAAGTCTGGCCCTCTTCATCCCTCAAATTTTGGATGTCTAAACCCTTTAACGAAACCTCCCATTTCTTTTATGGCTCTTTGTGGAACAAGAGACACAACTCATCTCTTCTCTACAACACGATCTTCTGACAAGAGGCTTCAAGCCCAGCTTTTTCTTACATCTTGAGAAATGACAACTACGATGAAAGAGTAACCACGCCCATGAACAAGACCTCTATTGTTTAACAATTTATCTATCGATATGTGTTTAAATTTTGGATCGTAAGAAAATTTAAAGTTCACAGAAAATTGGTGCCGAGGAATACTTGTTCCCGTTTAAATTTCTCAAAAGCAAATTCTAATCCATTTCGCAGCAAGAACAAATAAAAGAGTCGCGAAATAGAATAACGGGATTTTGCCTTGATTTTTATAAGCATAAGTCTTTAACTGGGTTGTTAGTTTAAATTTTAAATATTCTGGGACTGATATTTATTTAGGCGATTAAATTGCCGAATGGGTATATGGGAAAGATTCTGAGAGTTGATCTTACAGCTGGAACTTTGAGGGATGAACCTGTATCTAACGACATCGCTAAAAAATATCTTGGCGGAAAAGGATACTCCGTATATCTGCTTTATCAATACCTCAAGGAATATGAATCTAAAGGGATCTCTGCGAAGGACATAAATCCTCTAGGTCCAGAAAACATCCTGATCTTTGCAACGGGGCCGGGTACGGGGGTTCCGGGTTTCCCATCGTCGGGAAGATATCATGTCATGGCTCTTAGGTCTCCGCTTACAGGCTCTATTGGAAGCGGTAATTCAGGCGGGGAGTGGGGGCCATTTCTGAAATTCTCAGGATTCGACATGGTTGTAGTTGAAGGATGCTCGGACAGACCTGTCTATCTATCTATTGTGGATGGGGAGGCAGAGCTTAGAGACGCGAGTGATCTATGGGGCAAAAACGTCTTCGATACCTGTAGAATCTTAAAGAGGAGGATTGGCGGCAAAAACACGAGTGTTACATGCATAGGTCCAGCCGGGGAAAACATGGTTCGTATGGCATGCATAATTAATGATGAGCATAGAGCAGTTGGAAGAACCGGTCTGGGCGCGGTTATGGGCTCTAAAAATCTAAAAGCGATAGTTGTTTCCGGAAATATGGAGGTTCAAGTCGCCGATCCGGACAGGTTTAAGGAGGTATCACAGAAATGTCTCGATAAGATGAGGAAGAACTCAGTTACAGGCGAGGGATTACCGACTTACGGAACTGCAATACTAGTCAACGTGATTAATAATGCTGGAGGATTACCGTATAAGAACTGGCAGACAGGCGTTAATCCAGATGCGGAGAAGATAA
>CAYOFB010000182.1:0-1856 GCA_964403145.1 uncultured Candidatus Bathyarchaeia archaeon | reverse complement strand
TTATCTTCTCAAAAAGCGGCGTCGGAATCGAAATTGTTGTAAACTTCTTTTTCTCCTCTTTTTCATCTTTCACCTTTGTAGCCTCATTAATTAAATATAATTAACCCTATATAAGGATTTATTGGAACCGCTATAGCACCGCAAAGTTTAGATTGGGGAGATTCGTCATGAAATTTAAGCATCAGCGGGGAAAACTCAATGAACGTTTTCATTCTAGCTTTAGATGGGTTAGAATATTGCTTAGTAGAGAAATATAATCTAAAATACCTTAAACAAACAGTTTATGGCAAAATAGAAGTTGGAAAGGAATATACTGCAAAATATGATGTGCCTTATACGCCAGTAGTATGGCAAAGTTTCATCACTGGCAAAAAACCAGAAGAGCATGGAATTTACTCTTTCACAACATATGGAAGATTTTGGGATCGAATACGGAAACTTCCCGTCATACGGAGTATTAAGATTAAAGCGAAGATTGCTTGGAAAATTGGTATAAAGCCGAAAGCAATAACCAAAAATCATTTACGCCACAAGACTATATTTGATGAAATAAGCCCATCAATCGCAATTGATGTTCCAACATATAATCTTGTCACTGAAGATTGGTTTCTAAAATTTAAGCCTAGCCATGCAACAGAAGAACTTATAAAAACTATATGGAAATCATACCAGAAAAGAAAAGAGAAGACTTTCAATTTGATGAGTCATAAAAAATGGAAATTATTTATGGCATATTTTAGGATTCCTGATATGCTTGGACATTTATATTTTGTGAAGTATCCATTGAAGCTTATGAATTGCTACCTAGAGCTTAATCAACTTGCACGACAAATAAAAGATAAATTACAAAAGGATACTGTCATGCTTATAGTAAGCGACCACGGTATGCAAGCAAGTAAGGATGGAGTAACGGGTACTCACAGTAAATACGCATTTTGGAGCCTAAACATTAAAACCGACTGGAAACCGAAAGATATAACTGATTTCTACCCAAAAATATTAGAATGGGCCAAAGATCATTAATGCCCACCAAAAATAGATTTTAACTCTGCCAATGTACTCTTCAGCAGTAATCTTGCTTCTTTATCTATAGCCAGTAATATCACAAAATAGGTTATTCCACCAAATAATGCGTAAAGTAAGACAACCGAGATTCTCGTTGGATGCTTTATTAAGAGAAGACATGCTGCCATTATAGTCGACGCAAATGAGTAGTTTAGTATGTTTCTCCAGGGAAAACTGAAGTTTAACGTATTCCTTGTCAGCAATATTCTAATTATTAAAAGGAATACTTCTGCAATTACCGATAATGCTGCTAGATAAAGGGCAGACGCTACAGGATCTGAACCATGAAATGCAAGGATAAAGTATAAGGTAGGTAGGACAATTAAAGCTTTGACGTAAGGCAGTGTGAAAATCTTAAATATTTTGCTGTGGACAAGTTCTTTTAGCGGGATTCTAGCTTCTAAGTCAAATTTTTCGGCACTAAAAATTATTGAATCAAGAACTTGAGAAATGCTCAAAGCCAGTATGGATGGAGCCAATAAGCGCAAAACAGGAGTTGCAACCGAATAATCGATTAATTCGCCAGCAACTTTGCCTTTTCCAAGAATTGTTAGGAATGAGTCTGCAAGCACAATTATGCCTACTGTCATAGGTATTGCGAACATGAAGAACAGCTTAAATGATTCTGAAATGTCCTCAGATTTTTGCTTCATGAGAAGCCTAGGATATAAAGCGAAAACAAGAAACACTGTATAGCTTATAACGCTGGCTATCTGAAATGCTGCTCCATAGTAAGCTCTTGCCTTTAGTCCTACTACCTCGCCGCAGACTATGATGAGTAATAGCGTAGA
>CAYOFB010000181.1:553-1868 GCA_964403145.1 uncultured Candidatus Bathyarchaeia archaeon | reverse complement strand
TGTTGAGAGTCAGCATAAGCGCGTTAATGATATCCCATACATGAACGAAGTCTCTTGTTTGTGTTCCGTCTCCGTAGATTATCGGAGGCTTATTCAATCTTAATCTTTCAATGAAGCGGGCTATAACCCCGCCGTATCGACCCCCCTTCATTCTAGGCCCATAAACATTAAAAGGCCTAACAATTGTTGATTTCAGCCCATAGGCCTTCTGGAATTCTCTGCATAGCCTTTCAGCCTCAAGCTTGCTTTCAGCATAAGGCGAAACAGGCCTTGCAGGATGCTCCTCGTCAATTGGCAAGTATTCAGGTTCACCGTAAACCGCACATGAAGAAACATAAATGAACCTTTCAACACCAGCAGACAAGCATTCCTCTAAAAGCTTTCGTGTCCCATCAACATTAATTTCGCGTGTAACGTCCGGATGCTCAACTGAGTATGGCACGCTGGTTATTGCCGCTAAATGGAAAACTGCTTCTACGTCCTTCAATGCATCTCTTACCATTTGTTCATCTACAATGCTGCCTTTTACAAAGCGAAAATTCTCATTCTCTAAGCAGAGTTCCAAATTTTTAAGGCTGCCGGTCGAAAGGTTGTCCAGCACGACTACTTCAAATCCTTCTTTTAGCAATCGCGCCACTAGATGGCTTCCGATGAAGCCTGCGCCGCCAGTAACAAGCACACTGCTAAAGTTCATCTTCAAGCGCTTTCTATATACTTGTCAATTTTTCTGAAGGCGTCGAGGAGGCCGTCGGTAGGCTTTATAATTCCACGCTTTAAGAGTTCTTTTAGAAACTTTAGGTTGATAAAGTCTATTTCCCTGAGCCATTCCTTTCTATTCTCCCTCTTAAAATTTGCTTCAACCTCAACTAGCAACTGGTTAACGGTTTTCTCATTGGTCACTCCCAATGCGTAAAGGCTATACTCGTTAAATCCAAGTTTTCTGAGGGTTTCCTTAACTTCGTCAACATTCATCGTTGGATAATTCTCAAAAATTATGGAGGCAACCCAGCGGTCGCCACTCTTCAAGTCGCGAACTGCGATATGATGCTTCTCTAAATCTCTAAGCCATGTAGATTCCACGCAAAAGTCTGTGTCGCCAAGCATAAAGCCGTCGTCTGCCTTAACCTTTAATAAAAGTTCTATTTCGTCAATGAAGTCGGCTACGGTCTTCTCTAAAATTTTCTTACGCTTCTTCTTTAGGGGCGGATGATTCGTATACTCTATATGCCAAGCATGAGTTTGGGAGGCCACTTCTCTTTTCTCACATAATTTTATAGGCTTATGCTGAATGGTGGAAGAGGATTCCTGTTCTGCG
>CAYOFB010000181.1:0-543 GCA_964403145.1 uncultured Candidatus Bathyarchaeia archaeon | reverse complement strand
CCATCAAATACTTTATGAACGCCGGATCCTTGCGCCAACTGTCAGCAAACTTGTTTCCTAATTTTTTGGCGATGCAGCATATTTTGTCGGCTACATTCCTAATCAATTTAAGTGCTGACCTAGACATTATGGATATGGCTCCTTTAACAAGTTCCTTATTGAAAGGTCCTTCGTAATGGAGAGTCGAGCCCTCAAACCTTCTGCCTAAGGCTCTAAGCATCTTTTCCACTATGGGAGCTAACACTTTAAGCACTAGTCGGCTTTTAAGCTGTTTCCATTGCGCCATCAAAAGAACATTCAAATACGCCTTTTCATTTGAGGTTAAATTTGCAATTTTTCGGCAGACCCTATCGCTGAAAACTTTTCTAACTAGTCTGTTTAGGCTGACACGATCAGGCTCGACAAGACTCCAAACTCCCATTATACTAGAATCTTCGCTGTCGTTTTCATTCGCTGCTGCTATATTATCGTGATCTATGTTTCCTTCGAACTCAACCTTCTCGTCTGCTTTAGGCGTAATGTAATAACTACTGTTCTTAGGAG
>CAYOFB010000180.1:0-1876 GCA_964403145.1 uncultured Candidatus Bathyarchaeia archaeon | reverse complement strand
AGCTTGCCAGAGATAAAATAATGGAGCCGCTGATGCTTGCGGGAGACGCATGGAAGGAAGTTGACATAGACGTGAAGGTGCAGGGCGGAGGATTCATGGGACAAGCCGAGGCTGCCAGAATGGCAATAGCTAGAGGCCTACTAAAATGGACAAAAAGCAGTCATTTAAGAACGTTATTCATAACTTATGACCGAACAATGCTCGCGGGAGACCCTAGAAGAAAGGAAATGAAGAAGTTTGGAGGCCCCGGCGCGAGGGCTAGAGACCAAAAGAGCTACCGTTAAAATTTAAAGGAGGAAAATGAGGTGATAATTCCGATAAGATGTTTCACCTGCGGCAAATTGATAGGAGATAAATGGGAGAAGTTCGCTGAAAGAGTAAAGGCCGGAGAAGACCCCAAAAATGTACTTGACAGTATGGGAATCAAACGTTACTGTTGCCGTCGCATGCTCCTCTCACATGTTGAAATTCTAGATGAAATACTAAAGTTCTATGAAGAAGCCGGCAAATCCGAATATTCAAGTTCATATTAGGAGCCAATAATAATGTCAACCGTTATTGAAGATGTGATTGCTAGGAAAATTTTCAACAGTAGAGGAGAAGAAACTATAGAAGTTGACGTAATAACGGCTGGAGGATTTGGCAGAGCATCAGCCCCGTCTGGAGCTAGCAGGGGAAAAGCCGAGGCTACGCCTTACCCGAAGGGGGGAATTGAAGAAGCTATAAGAAAGGTAGAGCAGGTTATAGCTCCAGAAATTATAGGCCTAAACGCCGATAATCAAGGAGAAATAGACTCGCTTCTCCATTCACTTGACGGAACAGAAAACTTCAACAACATAGGCGGAAATACAGCCTTCGCAGTTTCGCTTGCGGTTGCAGATGCCGCGGCGAACACTTACGGTTTACCATTATTCCAATATTTAGGTGGGTTCTACGCGAAAGTGCTTCCGTATCCTTTAGGAAATGTTTTGAGCGGAGGGAAGCACACGGCCGGAAAGGGTCCAGAAATACAAGAGTTTCTATCCCTGCCGCTTGGCGCCCCATCGTTTCTAGAAGCCCAAAGGGCGAATGCAACTGTTCACGAAAAGGTTAGAAGGCTTCTTGAAAAAAAGGATAAGACTTTTACTGGAGGAAAAAGCGATGAGGGAGCATGGACATGCTCCCTATCAAATGATGAAGCTTTAGAAATTGTCTATGAAGCTTGCGAGGAAACATCTAAAGAGTTGGGTTTTGAATGTCAAGTGGGACTGGATGTTGCAGCTTCAACTTTTTGGAATGCTCGAAAGAAACGTTACGTTTATAAGGATAAAGCCCTCGACTCGAATGAACAATTAGATTACATTCTAGAACTCATTAATAATTATAAGCTTGCATACGTTGAAGATCCGTTTCATGAGGAAGATTTTGAAAAATTTGCTGAATTAACCAAGAAGGCTAAGAATTGTTTGATATGCGGAGATGACTTATTCGTAACTAACCCCAAAAGATTGCAAAAGGGAATTAAGCTTGGCGCGGCAAACACCATAATAATAAAGGTTAATCAAATTGGAACCTTAACTGATGCTTGGGAAACTATAAGAGCCGCTAAAGCGGCTGGTTATACTCCTGTGATTTCGCATAGATCGGGAGACACGGTTGATTCGCATATAGCCCATCTGGCTGTTGGGTTGGGCTGTCCTATAATAAAGACGGGAGTTGTAGAAGGGGCCAGAATAGCCAAGCTTAACGAACTCATAAGAATTGAGGAAATGCTTGCAGATAGGGCTTTAATGGCCCAGCTTAAAGTTTAGGAGGAATAAAATGTCGGATAAGGAAAGTAATAATGAAGAAATGTCCAAAACTGAAAAAACTGAGTTAGAAGAGCTTCTGCTTCCAA
>CAYOFB010000179.1:0-1882 GCA_964403145.1 uncultured Candidatus Bathyarchaeia archaeon | reverse complement strand
ATAACTATAGACTAGGAGAATTTAACAATTTAATCAAAACATATGTAGGTGCAATTGTGGAGCCGGGGGTGGGATTTGCACTCGCGGATACTGGAGATATCTCCCGCAAAATTCCCTCTTTTTCTGTTTCTTTCATCTTAGAACGACAAAATACAGAATAAGTCCTAAAACTAGTAGGAAATACACGTTTGAAGGATTAGAGGAACAGAAATTATTAATCCAATCAGAAATTATCGGGTTTATATAAAAGGTTGCGAAAATTGCTACGATTAAACTCACAAGTTTGACGTATCTTCTACTTACAAATTGCCCAGTTCTTGGATCGCGAGGTCTTCCACCCTTTTCAATAACAAAGAGTCGAAGAAGCACTACGCCTGGAAAAAACGAATAAATTAAAATCACCAAGTCAACCAGCGAATTCATTTTCCTCAACTAAAAAATGCAAACTTTTATTTTAACTTTCCTCGGAACATTTTGATGACAACTTTCATCTAAATATATTCAAAAAAGATCTTTTTCAAAAAAGAGATTATAGAAAAGTTTATTTAGTGCTTTTAGATCTATTTTAATTGTGTTTAGTCCGATACAAGTTATTTCAACGGCGATGGCTGTTGCTTCAGCTCAATCGGCAGGAATCGTTGTGGCCCACATTACAACTATACAAAAACCCTTTTTGTCAGTAAAACAGTATGCGGGCGGTTTGTTTGGCGCCTTGCTTTGCTTCTCTTTTTCTTTTGCATCAGCAGGATATGTTCTATCCGTTGCTCTCTTAACTTTGGACTTAGCTATGATAGTTGCCATGACTTTCGCTATGATTCTTCCTCCAGTGTTCCTGCGAAGGGTAATTCAACAGGCTAAACAAGAAAAAGCTGAGACAACGCAACGAATCCAACAAAAACCGAGAAAGCGTTTTGACAAGCGACGTTACTTCTATACGTGAATTTTATGGGGTGAATGTTGAGTGAAGACAATGTTGAAATTTTATAAGATGGTTGACGGAGAAACTTCTAGGCTATGCGTATGAGGCTGAATGTACTCCTCTAGTAGGGAGCGATTAGCTTAATGAGTTTAGACGGAAGTTTATGGACGTCTCGGACAGCGATATATTACGAGACGCATAATTCCCTCTTGAACCGGGTATTTCTCATCATGCACGATTTCCAGTTTGGTGTGGCCGCATTTGGGGCAAGCCTTCAAATGCTTGAACTGTATGTGTCTGGGAAAGCGTTTAGAATCTCTTGAACGCCTACCTTTCACTTGGCTATGCACTGGATCGCCCGTAAGAAAAATTTATGGTACATTATCCTCTGCCTTCAACCTAAACCTATCAAGCCTACTTTCAATCTGCTTCTTCTCCCTAGCCTTCTCCAATAACGTTATGAACAAATGTAAGGATCCACGCCCACCCTTCCACTCCTTAACTAACTTAGGCACCACCTCATCGACATTACTTAAACGCTCAAAATCAAGCCCAAAATCTTCCGCAAGCCCCACTAGAGCCTCATAATCGCCACCATAACCCCTTAATTCCTTTTCTAAACTTTTTAACTCCCTCGTCAATAATAAGTGCCTTCTCTTAAGCGTTTCATAAACCAAATCTCTCGATACGCCAGAATCCTCCAGCTTACCCAGCGTCTCAGCCAAAATCCGATTAACAAGCTGACTAGCATTCTGCGCATAGCCCAACTCAACCAACCGCTGAATGCGTCGCCACAACCCCTCATCCAAATACAAGGTTCTAGCACTTCCAGCCTTAACCAAACACATCACCAAAAGAGAAATATCACATATACAATCAATTCACCCCACCCGGGGACCCTACACTAGCTATATAATAACAGTATCGTATGCGCCGAAAAATCAAATTTTCCAGACAAAATAT
>CAYOFB010000178.1:866-1885 GCA_964403145.1 uncultured Candidatus Bathyarchaeia archaeon | reverse complement strand
AAATTTACGAAAACAAAGACAGATTTCTGCTTCTTAGGGCTGGTGAGCTTCTGCATGAAAGGGAGAAGATAGGGCCTGGGCCGCCGCCGATAAGGACAAGTGAGGGTTGGTTGTTGATTTATCATGCTGTTGGAACTTTAAATCGTGAAATCTGCATGGAATATGGCCTAAATGGTGAGATTGGGAGAGGCTATTCTGTATGTGCGGCTTTGCTTGACGCTGAAGATCCTCAGAAAATTATATGCAAAACTAGAACTCCGCTTTATATTCCGTCAAGGCCTTATGAGCTGTGGGGAGACGAAAGCTATCCGGTGGATGTTCCGGCGGTTGTCTTTCCGACGGGTGCGATTTTAAGGGGTGATAAGTTGCTTCTTTATTGTGGTGCTGGAGATAAGTATGTGATTCTGTTAAGCTGTGATGTGAAGCTTTTGCTTGATTATATGTTTGAGCAATTATGAGGCTTTGGAACTGAGTGTTTTAGCTTAACTCGAAAATCTAATTAGGAAGCGTGTATCTTTTAGTCTTTGATGCGCGATGGGGGGCAGGAAAAAGCTTTCCCTCACGCAGATGGAACGTCTGCAGGCTAGAAGGCAGAGGGAGCAGGAAAGGAGAGTTAGGAGTCAGAGTATGATGGGTGAAAGAAAGACAAGTAACGTGCTTATGCCGGAGATAAGTGATGATTTGATAGATGAGATTAGGAGGATGAGGGTTGTTACGCCTTTTGCTGTTGCTTCTAGGTTTGATTTACGGATTAGTGTGGCTAAGGATTTGCTTGAGGAGCTTGAGAGGAAGAAGATTGTTGAGCTTGTATCAAGAAGCAGAAAAACAAAAATATACAAAGTAGCAGCCTAAAAACCGTTACCAAAAACAAAAAAGGTTATTATATAAATTCCGTAAAAAGTAGACTTTATGTGTCAAGAAAAAATACTATTTGATAAAAAACTTGTACTTGTTATTTTAGCTTTATTTACGTCATTTATAGCAAATACGTTCATGTTCTTTTCTGGTTATCACGAAAG
>CAYOFB010000178.1:0-856 GCA_964403145.1 uncultured Candidatus Bathyarchaeia archaeon | reverse complement strand
GTATGGTAGCTGGTAATTTGAATATATTAATGGTGGCTCCAGGATATCCTCCGGTTTCTCGTGGTGGGGGAGGAATCGTATCGAAGGCTTTAGCGGAAGGCTTGGCTAAGAGGGGACACGATGTTCTGGTGTTAGCTGGGTATCCTCAAAGGATGTTTTATGAAAAGCCCTATAGGAGCGATATTGGGAGAATAAAGGTTTTTTGGGTTCCGTTGATTAGGATCTCTGGAGAAAAGTTTTCGCATTTTAAGGAGGCCTTTCCACCTAATCTTTTTTCAGCTACTTTTTTAAAGGCAATAAAGTATGAAGAGTTTGATGTGATACATTTACAAGGGATAGGTCATCTTTTAATAGACTACATTTGTTTTATTGCAAATAATTCGAAGAAAATTTTGACCGTTCATGCGTTTCCGAGATACCCGGAAGAAAGGGGAAATATTTTACTTAAGTTGTTATATGGCGTATATTTTTCCACTTTGGGTAGGCATACTTTGGATTCTGCGAAAATTGTGACTGCAGTTTCAAGTTTCTCTGCCATGCAATGCCTCAAGAGAGGAGTGGCTCCTGAGAAGATTAGAGTGATTCCGAATGGTATAGAACTGGATAATTATCATTCTGTCAGACCGGATAAACTTGTAAGAAAATTTAACATCGAAGATGATGATATTCTTATTCTCTCTATTTCTAGGGTAACTTGGTATAAGGGGTTTGAGTATGCCTTAGAGGCTATTCACAGAATTATAAAGGAGACGCGTAAACCTATAAAGTACATGATTATTGGAGATCTTGAGGATAAGGAGTATCAGCTAAAACTTACAAGACAGATATCTGCTTTGGGCCTTCAAAACAATGTAAT
>CAYOFB010000177.1:0-1913 GCA_964403145.1 uncultured Candidatus Bathyarchaeia archaeon | reverse complement strand
CTCCAGTCAACACCTACCAAGGACATAACTTAATACCCTCGCCACTATACATATATTAAATACCCTTAAAAACTTTATGGTATTAAAATTGAGAGTGCCTAAAGAAAAATAAACAAATCCTTAAATTACAACTGAGACAATGAACCGCATGAATTGGAGCCGTAACAAAGCATGGTCCAAGACTACCCTATTCTACGATTAAGATATTCTGGCAATAAACTTGAATGCGAGCTAACAGACCCCATATCAATGCAAATAGTCGGAATTGAGTATAAATTCACTAAGAAGATGATGGCAACAATAAACAAGCATTATGAAGAAATCCTAAGAATGACAGGAGGCAAAGAACAGCCAAGCATATTGGAATTCAAGAAAGAACTAAATAAACTTGGAAATGAAATTGGTAAGGTACTCAAATACGTATTAAAAAATTTAGCCTTCGAAATTAAGAAAAATTCTCCCCTTGCCCTAGCTCTAGATGATGAAACAGTGAAGATACCATGGGAACTCGGCCTTCTTCCCGGAAGCTTAACAGGGAAAGGCAAGCGTTTATTTTTCTGCGACGTCGCATGCGTTGGAAGACTCCGCGTAGTTAAAGCTGAATCCTGGAGACCAACTTCCTCTAGAAAGTCAAGATATGACAGAGCTTTAGTTATCGGAATTAACTACAAAGACTCTAAGCATCGTATAAGCCGCTTAGAACACGCAGAGGAAGAGGCTGAAAAAGTGAAATCGATTCTTGAGGATAATGACATACATGTGACATTATTGATAGGAAAACAAGCAAGGCTTAAATCAATAATGAATGAACTTAAGAAAGGAGTTGACATTTTCCATTTTACTGGGCATGGAAGTACTAGCCGAAATAAAAGCAAGATATACTTATACGACAAGGTTCTATGGGCCAAAGATTTAGAAAATCTCCCAGCGAAATCGGCGGCGCCAAGCTTATCCTTCTTCAACGCATGCGAGACAGCCGTTGACATCGAAAAAAGAGGAAAAATTTACTGGGCACCATTCAACTGGGCATTTGCACTTGCCAATCAAGGAGGCAGCACTTTCATTGGCACAATGTGGAGCGTTTTCGAAGAAGATGCGCTGATATTCGCAGAAACATTCTATAAGAAGCTTCTAGGAACCAGGAAAAAAACCTTGGCAGAAGCCATGCGCCAAGCAAGAAACATAATCAAGAGAAGAACGGATGGAATCTTCAGCTGGCCCGCATACGTTCTTTATGGTCCACCTACACTAAAAGCAGACGATTTATTTGGAAAAAGCTAACACAAAGCGCAAAAGAAGTTGTAAGCATGCTAAGCATCATGTAAGGAAAATTGTGCAGAATAAATCCGTTCTCTAATTTCTTTAAGTTTTCTTTCAATTTCTCTCTTTTCTTTCGTCTGCTCCAACAAGGTTATGAATAGATGTAATGGCGTAGGGTTCTCCTTCCATACACTTATAAGCTTCGGCGCAACTAACTCAAAATTACTAAGAGTTTTGATGTCAAGCCCCAGCCCTCTGGCCAAGCTAAATAACTCGCGAAATTGACGCCCATACGCTCTCTCCAGCCTATTTACCAAATTACTCACGCTACGCGTCAAAGCCAAGTGCCTTGACTTCAAAGCTTCATAGGATAAGCCGAGAGGCCTTTCTGAATCGCCAAGCTTGTTGAGTGCTTCCTCCAAAAGCCTGTTAACCAGCTGGCTTGCATTCTTCGCATAACCAAGCCTAACCAGCTCTTGAATCCTCTCCCAAACAGCATCATCGATATACAGCGTTCTTGCGCCGCCAGACCTAACCAAACCATCCACCGAAAAATTCCTGGAATATCACATATATAACATTTTTACGGGCATAGATGCGTTGCGGCGCAAATAAAACGCAATATCATACGCCGAAAAACCATTAATCTTCTC
>CAYOFB010000176.1:0-1926 GCA_964403145.1 uncultured Candidatus Bathyarchaeia archaeon | reverse complement strand
GCCAATAAATTATGTAATTTCCAGTGCATGTTCGCTATAAAACCAATCAAATTGTTATTCAAGTTTACCGGAATTGGATTAACGCTAGTTAAGCCAACCTCTCTGTCTTTAAAAGGTTTAATTAAGTTTTTAATTGCGTTTTCTGTAAAGATAATATCACCGCTCGAAATTACTACCACTTTATTTTTAGCTTCTCTTAGAAATTCGTTTATTGCTGATGCTTTTCCTTCCCTTCTCTTTTGATTTAAAAGTTTAATTTTTTGATATTTCTTGGCATAATTGATTACTATATCGTTTGTTTTATCTGTTGAACCTGATGAAACAACAATTATTCTATCAATCACGACTTCACTTAAATTTTGTTTCAGAATGCTATCTAACAATTTCGCTATGTTTTTCTCTTCATTATGAACTATTATGCCTAGGTCAATCCGCAAATTGAACTTGCCTCAACACGCCTAACTGTAAGACGGCAAACGTCCCAAAAGATTTCTAAAACATCAGAAAAAACTATTTTTGATCCATCTAGGTATTGCCATTGTAATGGCACCTCTTTTATTCTATATCCCTTTTTGATTGCTGTATAAAGTAGGTAGATGTCAAATGAGTAACCATTAACATCAAGGTAGGGGATACATTCCTCAATAACCTTTCTTTTAAACACTTTGGCGCCACATTGGGTATCATTAAGATTTAGTCTCAGCAAACCTTTAACAAGGGCATTAAGCCCCCTACTCAGTATTATGCGAAAAATAGGAGGCTTTCTCACCAATCTTGCCCCTTTTATCCACCTCGAACCTATGGCGCCGTCGCATTGTCCGCTTGCAACAAGTTTAACAAGTTTCATAATTTCATGCGGTCTTACCGAACCGTCAGCGTCTACAAAACCTACAATTTCGCCGCTTGCAGCGGCAAATCCCTTCAGCAGTGCACCTCCTTTTCCTAAACGCTTTGAAAACCTTAAATACTTAATTATGCCATCGTATCTCCTTTTGTATTCCTTAACTATGTCTAAAGTCCCATCAAAACCATCTATTACAACAATAAGCTCTGCATTAATATTCTGCTCTCTAAAATAATTGCAATAGTGGCTAAGAGTAGGTTCTATTCTTTTTTCTTCATTGTAGGCGGGAATAACTATTGATAATCCTGATTTTGATTGCATGCAGTCTTCGCCTTGATTTTATTCTTCTTCAGCTTATAGTATACATATAACTTTTGGCTGGTTATGTTACTTTTAAAAGATTTATGTAAAAATGATTATGAAAATAACTTTCACAGATCATAAAAACGGCTTCTCGACTCAAATACCGCAGTGAAGGATTTTCTAGGCCTTTTTAAACGTTTTAAGGATCGCTTGATTTTGCTGTACGTCAGATGTTTCCAAAAAAATGGTACAAAGTCTTCCCCGTGACAGTGATAAACGTTAAACTTTGGATCTACAGTTATTTTGTAATTTCTCGCAATCATTTCTAAGCCCCAGTCATAATCCTCCCCACCATACCTTTTTGATTCAGGAATAATTTTTGGTAGATTTTCGTCGAAGGGATACTTCTTCCACAAAGATTTCCTTAGTATACAGTTTATGGTTGAGAAATAAAATTCCCTTTTAAGGATGTTCATTCCTTTTCTTTCCAGAACCCATATGAAATGTTGAAGTTTTTCCCATAAGGAGGCATTTGACAAGGGTAAAAAGTATCCACTTACCCCAGCGACCTTAGGATTCTCAAAGTGAAGGAGGCCATTTTCAAGCCATCGGCGTGAAATTGGAAGTGAATGTCCATTAGTTATGCAAACAAATTCGTTATCGGCAAAATAGACGCCCAGATTTGTAGAATAGGCATGCGAAAAAAGTTCATCTGGTAAAGCAACGAGTCTTATGGCCGTTTCGCTTGTAAATAGCTTTTTCTTGGCTTTCAAAAGAAA
>CAYOFB010000175.1:0-1927 GCA_964403145.1 uncultured Candidatus Bathyarchaeia archaeon | reverse complement strand
GGTAAGCGGGAACCTTTATATCTTGTTTCTTCTATATAGAGTCTTGAGATATGTCCAATTGAGGACATATCGTATATGAGTTCAACTCAAAAACTGTTGAACTCATATGCAAAGAGAGGGATAAATATGAAGACTGAAATGAAAAAGGTTCAGACAAAACTTGTGAAAGGCCTACTAGACCTGATAATTCTGAATCTTCTAAAGGCAAAACCCATGCATGGTTATCAAATAATAACCTGTATACGTAAAAACTTTGGAGTATACTTTGGGCCGAGCACAATCTATCCGCTCTTAAACTCGCTTGAAGAAAAAGGATATATTAAAAGTGAATGGGATCTAAGTAGAGATAGGCCAAGAAAAGTTTATAATCTAACAGCAGAGGGAGCGAACCTCCTCGCCTTTACAGAAGACTCGTTAGCTTTGATCTGCAGAAAAATAAATAACTTGAATTCAGGCAAATTATTGCTATCGAACGGCTTAATAAAGTCTATTTGCCATGTAAAGAAAGTAGCAGAAACCTAATCCATATTTTCTGCGTCCCTACGCTCACTTCATCTTTTGAATTAGAAAGTAGTTTGATTGGAATGTTTTAATGTTGATTAGGAAAAATTTAAATATCAATTATGATATCGAAATTGATACAATTTCATATAGGAAGAACTCTCATGGCACCGATAATAGAAACAAAAAATTTGACTAAAAAATTTGGAAATCTAACAGCAGTTGACCATTTAAATCTCTCAATAGAAGAAGGCGAAATATTTGGGCTGTTAGGACCAAACGGTGCTGGAAAAACCACAACTCTTTTAATGTTAACTACCGTCCTTAAACCATCGGAAGGCACGGCCATTGTAGACGGCTACGACATTAGGACAGAGCCTGACAAAGCCAGAAAACTGATAGGCATATCATTCCAAGACCCTAAACTCCTCTGGGTCGACACCATATCCGATGTTCTAAATTGGCATGCAAAAGTTTGTGGGCTTTCGCGACAGGAAAGGAAGAGTAGGGTTGAATGGGCTCTAAAAGAGCTTGGCCTCTGGGATATCCGACGGAAAAAAATTCACGCTCTATCGGGCGGAACACGAAAGAGAATAGAGGTCGCTAAAGTGCTTATTCAAAGACCTAAAATAGCGATTGTTGATGAGCCTACTGCACAAATTGATGTTGTGGGGAAGCATAGAATATGGAATATGATTAGGGCGCTCAGAGATGAAGGTTCAACAATAATATTAGCTACAAACGAGCTATATGAGGCAGACGAACTTTCTGATCGTATCGGAATAATGCATAAAGGAAAGCTTCTCGTATGCGATAGCCCAGAGAAACTTAAGGATAGCATCCCCGGCGGGGATGTTGTTGAAGTTCATACAAAGAAAGATGTTTCCAGAAGAGCTATAGAGAAAATGAAAAATTTTGATGAAATAGTTGAAATAGCCGTTATCGAGCCGAATTATCTGCGAATTCATCTAAATAGGGCGGAAGAGGCTATTCCCAAAATCATGGAAGTTTTATTTAATGAAAAAATTCAAGTTTCATCCGTCAACGTGGCTCAACCATCCCTAGATGACGTTTTCCTACATTATACTGGCCTAACAATAGAGGAAGCCCAAAGACTCGCGCCTGCAAGGTGAAAAAATTGAAGGAAGTACTTTACGTTATCGAAAGAGATGTAAGGATGTTCCTAAACCATAAGATACTGCTTTTTATGAGAGCTCTCTGGTTTATCGCCCAAATTTCTTTATTCGGACTTATTGCATCCCGCATGGTTATTATACCAAACTATTTCGAGTATTATGCTGCTGGGATTACTGTTACAATTTTGTATTCGACAGCTGTTTTCATAGGATACGACATTTACGAGGAGGCTGAACACGGCATAGTTGAATATCTTTTAAGTCTTCCAATTTCTAGGAGAAAGCTTGCT
>CAYOFB010000174.1:0-1940 GCA_964403145.1 uncultured Candidatus Bathyarchaeia archaeon | reverse complement strand
ATATGGAAATGTTGCATGGTGATCCCCGGCGAAAAGCGTTGTGTCTCTCATCCTTCTCTTAATAGCCCCAGCCAGATTCTTACCGAACTTGTGATGTTTCCATTTGTTTCTATGCTTTTCCATCCAGCTTTGCAGGCATAGGCCGAATGAACTAATGTAAATGTCTTTTATCCCGCAGAAAGCACTTAACTTTGAGTGGATGGCGTCTTCGTTTCTTCCTCTGATGGTGCATGCTCAACTTTTCCCGTAACATGTAGAGTGCACAATTCAGTATTGCCAACGACGAATTTAAGTTTAGTATCAATATTCCAGGATCTCCTTCTCTTCAGCAGAAGATCGAGTATGTCAACCAGTGTTTTTTGGCTCATATCAGGCCACCTCACTTAAAAAATAGAATATATCAAAATTTAAATATTTTGAAAATTAAAATATTATTGAAGCATGTGCTTCAAAATGAGCGGTGATTCTGACGAAAGCAGGCTATAAGATAGTTCTAACCGCCGATAGAACTCTATTCACGGATTACGGCGGATTTGAAGGCGGAGGCTTCTTAACTTGTCTTCCTAGACGGTTTATACCTGATTTTTTCCTTTATCGGGTCTTGTGCCCTGAAATTCCTTCTGAAGATGGTAGGGCTCTTTATGCATCGTATTCTTTAAGGAAGATTGAGGCAAGCCTGCTTGCTAATGGCTTTACGGAAGACGAGGTTATCGTTGCACCTCCAGATAAGCTTCATCGAGTTATAGGAGAGGAAACCAGGGTTGTCGGAATCACAACTGTTGATCCGAGGGGCTACGCACCCGTCTCCCACACGCTTTGCAGCCTATTCGGCGGCGGAAAATCATGCACAGCAACAGAATTTGAAAAGCTCTTGAGAAACAAAACTCTGGAAGAACATCGGAGCCATCTGCAAATAATCGTAGGCGGCCCGGGAGTTTGGCAAATCTCACAAGAAGATATGAGGGCTTTTGGAATCGACGTTATATTTGTTGGAGAAGGCGACGAATCCGTAGCTGAAGTCTTTAAAAGAGCTATTGAAGGAGAAAAACTTCCACCAATCATACATAATAGGCAGAGCGATCCTGAACACATCGCGGAAACCGTCAATCCTGTCAGGTGTGGTCACGTTCAAATAACCCGCGGGTGCGGGCGAGGTTGCCAGTTCTGTACGCCGACCATGAGGAAGTGGATAAGCTTTCCTAAAGAGAAAATACTGAAAGAAGTCATGGTCAACGCCCGCGGAGGCGTACATAACGCAAGCTTCATAACTGATGATGGGCTTCGCTACGGTGCAAGGGGAATAGAAGTCAACCGTGAAGCAGTTCTAGACTTGTATAAGTCAACTCTAAATGTTGAGGGAATAGATTCTGTGAGCATTGCGCATGCGTCTTTCCCAACAATACTGCAGGATCCAAGCTTAGTTCACGAGATCAGCCAGCTTTGCGGCTACACCAAGAAAGAGCCCTTTATAGGACCTCAAATAGGTCTAGAAACAGGCAGTCCAAGGCTTATTAGAAAGTACATGATTGGAAAGCCGCGTCCCTATAAGCCTGAAGAGTGGCCGGAAGTTGTGGTTCAAGCAACACAAATTCTTAATGACAACTACTGGTATCCATGCACAACCCTCATAATTGGGCTTCCAGACGAAAATGAAGATGACGTACTGAAAACTATAGAGCTAATAGATGAACTTAAAGGCTCAAAACAATGGCTTTTCCCGCTCTTCTTCGTTGCCATGGGAGGAAGCATTCTAGAAAAAGAAGAAACATTTAACTTGGAAGGGATGACTCAAGCCCGCTGGGATTTACTATTCGAATGCTGGGAACATAGCGTAAAATTTTCAAAAGAAATAATTGACAGAATGTTCAGTTCAGGAAACATGCTGACAAGGAGAATTACAAAGGCCTTCGTTAAAAAGGGAATTTCCCTAGCCGAAAAAT
>CAYOFB010000173.1:0-1948 GCA_964403145.1 uncultured Candidatus Bathyarchaeia archaeon | reverse complement strand
GTTTTAATGCCTAATCCTACGCTTACCTAGTTTTCGCGAGGCGGGAAAGATTGAGCGAAACCATACTTCAAGCTTGCAAAGAACTTATAGACGACGCAAAACTCGGCTGCGCCGACCTAGTTTTCAAGGAAATCTGCCTAGAAATCCTTTACCGGGCAAAGCATGTTTTAGATGAGAAACATTTCAACGAGCTTATCAATTATGCTTCAGAAAGAATTAAAGAGAAAAGTTACGTCGAAATAAACGAGAAAATTAAGTAGTTACGCCACCTGAGATAATAGCTCGGCGGCTTCTCCCGCCTCGCACTCCAGCCCCTACCCCCCCCCATTGTTCAAGCATAACTACTGCATAAACCTCTTTACAGTTTCATAGAGAACACTTGCACCGAACACCAGATTATCAATTGAAATTCGCTCATCTATCCCATGAGCCATCCTCAAGAATTCGCTTAACGGCATATCAGTCTTCATAGGAGCGAAGCCATAACAGACACAGCCTAATCTACGAAGAAACCTTGAATCTGTTCCGCCAGTCATCATGAAGGGAACAACATCCGCGTTCGGCTCAAAACTCCTAATAACCTCTCTCAAAATCTCATAGAGAGGCGTTTCGATAGGCGACTCTGAAGGCTCATCTGCCTGAATAAATTCAAACTCAAGCTTTTTAAGGTCTACTCCTTCATTTGAGAGCACATTCTTCACTTCTTTAAGAAGAGAATCTTTAGTTTCTCCTGGCAAAATTCTACAATCAAACACCGCTTCGCACTCTGAGGGAATAATGTTCTCCTTAACTCCGCCCCTAATTATTGTCGGCGCAATGGTATTTCTAAGCATGGCCCTCAGAAATTCCGCTGTCGCAGGTTCATCCTTCGCTATTCTATCAAGCACGCTATCCGCCAACTTTGGATTTATAAGTAACTTTGAGAATGCCCGCCACATAATTCCGCGTTCCCTCGCTAGACCCTCAATCATCTGTTTTACAGCTGGAACTACTCTAACTTTAGAGCGATAGCTACCTAAAATCTCGGCAACCTTCGCCATTCTTAAAACGGCGTTGTCCGCTGCGCCTGGAATTGAACCGTGGCCTGGACGCCCCTTCGCTTTTATCTTTAGCCACATAACTCCCTTCTCCGCTGTCTGTACAGTGAAAATTTGTTTACCGTCTACTGGAATAGAGAAGCCCCCGCCCTCATTTATCACGTAGTCAGCCCTTATTTTCTCGGGATAATTCTTAACAAGCCATCCTACACCATATTTTCCGCCCTTCTCCTCATCAGCCGTAGCCGCAAAAATCACGTCTCCTTTCGGAATGAATCCCTCTTTTTTAAGAAGCTTCATGACCACGGCTTCGATTGCAACGAGCGATTTACAGTCTAGACTTCCCCTCCCCCAAACAAATCCATCCTTGACAAGTCCTGAGAATGGGGGAACTGACCATTCCCTAGGGTTCGCCGGGACAACATCCAAGTGGGAGAGCAAAAGCAAACTTGAACCATTCCCCTTCCCCCTAATCCTTGTTATTACGCTTCCTCTTCCCGGGGCTGACTCAACTACTTCACACTTTAACCCTTCATCTTCCAAATACTTCGCCAGAAACTTTGCGGCTGAAGTCTCATTCCCTGGAGGATTCGTAGTATCAATTTTTATTAGTTCACTTAAAAGCTGAGTAATTTCGTCCCGAATATCCTCTAACAAGCTAATTTTCAACTACATTTCTCCTCCTAACTGTAAAATTTTGGCATGGATTCGATTTAAGTCTTTAAGATTCAGCATGTTAAATGTAAAGCTGCGGCAACCTTCTTTCCGGAATCTTTCAACTTGTTAAATGTTTTGCATGCATCGGCGGTTTTCTGAACTATAACTTCTATCCCCTTTTCCGCCAAAACCCGCTTGACATCTTCCGGAACTTTCATCAAGCCAAAATATCCAGTGCCTACCACAAGCACTTC
>CAYOFB010000172.1:0-1969 GCA_964403145.1 uncultured Candidatus Bathyarchaeia archaeon | reverse complement strand
AAATAGCAAGAAAATTAAATGTAGCGCTGGGTTCAGTAACAAACACCATTGAATGTTTAGAGAGGAAGGGCTTAGTTGAGCATGAACCCTACAAGGGAGTTAGGCTCACCGAAAAAGGCATTAAAGAGGCGTTAAAGGTCATCAGAAAGCATCGCCTAGCCGAAAGACTTCTCGTCGACACCTTAAAGATGGAGTGGAGCAAAGTTCATGAAGCTGCATGCTCGCTTGAACATGCCATAACCGAAGAAATGCTTCCATATATAGAACGTGCGCTCGGCTACCCTAAGAAGTGCCCTCATGGAAATCCCATACCATCAAGTGAAGGAAAAATAATTGAGGAAAAATGCCGCCCGCTCAGTTCACTTAGAGTTGGAAAGATTGCAGAAATAATCAAAATAACAGAAGAATCTAGCGAAATTCTGCAAATTCTTGAAAATTATGGGATGAAGCCTGGAAAAAAGCTGCATCTATTAGATAAAGATTTGAGAAAGGGCTTCATCAAGGTTAGAGTTAACAAAGAATGCTATATGCTGAATTCAAGATTGGCTGCCGTGATATGGGTTCGAGGTGAAGATGATGAGTGAAGAAAGCGATGAAAGATTCACCAAGCTTGTCCCATGCTTTCTAGAAACAATAAAAACTTTTCAGATGGAAAATGAACCATTTAAGCTTGAGGATTTAGCGGCAGAACTCAAAATAACCCTTAAAGATGCAGAAAAACTGGTGGATTTGGCCGTTAAAAAGGGATTTTTAGAGTCTCGCGAAAGTCTAAAGATTACTGAAAAAGGGGAAAAAGAAATTGAATCTCATAGAGAAAGCTTTGTGCATGACAGATATATACATGGAACTGGAATTTTCGGGAGGATTTCCAGATTTTTCGAGAGAAGAAATAGAAATATGCGGTATCACTGGAAAACGCGTCACGGAATCGATGATAATGCTATTGAAAGCTTTCAATCAAGTATTCAAAGTTTAAAGGGGCGCATTGAGGAAACCGTTCCTCTCTCTTGGCTTTCTGAAGGAGAGGAAGCAGTAGTAAGCTATTTGCTTGGTGGCTACGGCATGGTTAGGCGACTGGCCGAAATGGGCTTAACCCCTGGCACAAAGGTAAAGGTTTTGAGGCGAGGCTTATTTAGAGGCCCCATCCAAGTTGAGGTTAGGGGAAGTTGCCTAGCTTTGGGCCACGGCGTCGCGTCAAGGGTTTTTGTTAAGCCTTTGAGAAGGAAAAGTCATGACTAAGGAGAAAAAGCTTAGAATAGCCTTGGCCGGCAACGCCAACGTTGGCAAAAGCGTAATTTTCAATCAGCTTACCGGATTAAATCAGACAGTTGGCAATTGGCCCGGCAAGACAGTTGAAAGGGCTGAAGGAACCCTATACTTTGAAGGCTACAAAATCCATGTTATCGATCTGCCTGGAATCTATTCGCTTTCAACCTATTCAATTGAGGAAATAGTCTCCAGAGACTATATTGCAGTTGAACGGCCAGATGTAATCGTAAATGTTGTTGATGCATCAACGCTTGAGAGGAATCTATACTTTACAATTCAGCTTTTGGAGCTTGAGGCGCCAATAATACTGGATTTAAATCAGATTGACTTCGCCGCCAAGAAGGGTATAAGAATCGACGCTAAGAGACTGTCAGAAATTCTAGGCGTGCCAGTAGTTCCGACGGTTGCTATCGCTGGGATTGGAATAAAGGAGCTTTTAACATCCGTTGTTGAAGTAGCCGAAGGAAAAGTTGAACTGAAACCATTAAGGGTCAAGTATGGCAAGGAAATTGAAGAAAGAATTGAGAAGCTTGAAAAAATCGTTAAGAGGAAGATTCCGCATATCTGCGAGATTTATCCTTCACGTTGGGTAGCCATAAAGCTTCTTGAACGCGATCCCGCGGTTATTGGAAAGGTTAAGTCTTATGAGCAAGGCGAGGAAGTTGTAAAGGCTACTGAAAAATTCGCTTCGGAAATAGAA
>CAYOFB010000171.1:0-1970 GCA_964403145.1 uncultured Candidatus Bathyarchaeia archaeon | reverse complement strand
GTTTAAGGTTGATATTGGAGAGTATTAGAAGATCGGGCGAGTATGGTGCAGATATAGCAGAAATAGCCATAAACCTTTCTAAAAAATCTTGATGCTGAATTAAATCATTCTCTGTACTAGCTCGTTTATTGCCTTGCCCCTATAGCCTGTTTCGCCGCCCATTCCATAACTCTTCTTTATTTTTCCCTTGAATCCCTTGGTTGGAGGGTGAAGTCTAAAAAACGGCTTTATATCCGGAAGCTTATTATAGTCAATTTTCCCTTCAAAAACAGCTTTTGCTAATTCCTCAACTGACTTAAAACCTACTTTTTTCGCATATTCATCTGTAATTTTCTTGTCGCCTAATAGCCTACCCCACTTCTTTATAAGCGAAACAACAGTTTCTTCTGTTGGTTCGCCCCAAGTTATGTAGTTTTGGGCTTTTCTAAGCATTCCAATGTATGCGGGCGTATTTTTGATAATTACTGCATGGTTGTTCCGTTTTAAGTTTAACATTTTCAGCGTATCCTTTACTTCACGTGAGGCGCCTATCACGCCTCGTATACGAACAACGAGTAGGCATTTTGATTTCTCGTTTGGCATTTATCTCACCCAGTCGCTTGGAGTTACAACCGCATAAGTTTTCTTTAAAGCATCGAATACTGCATAAGCGAAGGATGGAACAGTTCTTGTTGAGCCATAGCTTCTCGTCCAGCAGTCCTTAATTCCGGCTAGGCTTAGAATTATTTTTGCAATTTCGCTTGCAACCAGCCCTAGGCCTCGCGGACCCGGAATTAAAACTACTTCTACGCTGCCGCACTTCCCCTTTACCTGGAATGGTAATGAGTGGGGTTTTCCGCATCCGCACTCCCAGCTTCCACAGCCCCGCCTAACAGGAGTTATATTCAATCTGGCGTCTAAAGCCGCCTTTTCAATGGCTGTTCTCACCTGCCTAGCTTTCCCAGAGCCCAATCCAACATAGCCGTCTCTATTTCCAATTGCAACAATAGCCTTAAATCTTGACTGTTCTCCTGCATCAGTTTGCTTTTGAACCAAATTTATATTGATAACCTCTTCTTCCAAGTCTGGAAGCAGAATATCGACAATTTCAGGCTCACGAATTCTATAGCCTTCCATGAAAACTTCTTCAATTGAAGTTATCTTCCCCTCTTGAATGAGCCTGCCAAGCTTTGTGCGAGGAACCCATTCTTCAACAGCCTCTTTTAAGCGTGTACGCGTACGTGAACTCACTCTTTCTTTCCTCCCTTTCCTCTTTTCCTAGAAGCAGATTTTGTTTTTCTCTTTCTTTTAGTTTTTGCAGCGGTTTTTCTTTTCTTTTTTTCAGCCTTCTTTTTAAATGCGGCAAGAATTTTCTCTTTAACCTTAGCGAAGTGTTCAGGCAGTTTTTCAGGTTTCAATTTTTTGGCTAGATACTCGGAAAATCTTCTATTATATTCTTCGGGATTTTCAGAAGCCAGCATCTTGGCGTAATTTGCTATATGCTCCCCCCTAATCCTAGAATCATCTGGCAGAATTTCCTCGCTGTGGGGAACTTCTAAACCAGCATCTAAAGCTCCCTTTAAAACAGCGAATACTCTGGAACCTTTAACTGGGGTTCTTAGGCCTATGTCCAAAATTGCCTTTTTAATACCTTTCTGTAGGGCTTTTAGTCCGCATAAAAGTCCAGTTAGATACGCGGCTGGAACGTTTCCGCAGGCTCCTTTCCAGCCATAATCCCTTACAAGTTCCTTTGAATGAGCAGAGGCTAATACCTCGTCTCCTTCAACCTTTGCATTTACAACTTGAACCGTCATATGTTTTAATGAGCCCCGCGCAACTATCCTTGGCATTTTTGAGAGAATTAGAGCTCTTCTTGCTCGGTAATCGGTTTTTCCCTCTCTTCTTCTTCTAAAAGGAACAGAATATTTTGGGCCTTTCGCTGTCAACGCTTTCTCCACCATCCCTGAGCCTTAATGTAGTTTTCCATTTCA
>CAYOFB010000170.1:0-1981 GCA_964403145.1 uncultured Candidatus Bathyarchaeia archaeon | reverse complement strand
TGAAACTCGCAAATATTACAAGAGTAATAACTATTACGCTTGCTATTCTAGCTCCATAATAGAGAACGTCGGTCATTAACCGCGTATAAGTTGGTCCTGCACAAACGTCAACAATACCGTAGGCAGCAATTAGGATTATTCCCAAATCAGCTAGATAAATCAGTAAATTAACTATTGAGAATGGAAGGGATATTCCAGTTGCTTTTACGAAAAGTTCATCTATTTTTGCCATTCCTAAAAGTTTTCGGAACACAAAGTTTAAGACCTTGATAACTGCGATCGCAATTAAAATTATAACTAATGCTATGAGAATTTTTGGTATGAAATTCACTATTTCTGAGGCTATCTGGTTAAATATGTCGGAGATGCCGCCTATTCCTCCTTGTTCAAACATTTGGCTTTCCCTACTTTATATCATTAATGCCCAGAGAATTCTGTATATTAAATATAACGCTGAGAAAACTATGGTTAATGCAATTATCCTAAATATCATAAGAATTGTTTCCTTCGATATTTCTATGGCGACCCTGTAGCCAAATAGACTGCTTCTATATAACACTAACGAGTAGGTTCGGGCGAGAGATTCCGGCACAACGGCTATTTCCGGAATTGTCAAAATAGCCAGAGCTAAAGCGCCGCAATACAGCGTAATTATCAGCAGAAAGCCAAAGAGATAGTTTGTGCCCAATGCTAATCCAGATATAGCCGCGAGAAGCTGGGCTACATTTCCAACAACAATTATTAAAGTGCTCGATTTGACCGCTCCAAACCACTCATTATATCTGGCGAAAAGGAAAAGGCCTAGAAAGTTTGCGGCCGTATAGGCAAACGAATTGTAGATGGATATTCCAAGATGATAGTAGGGAACTCTGATAAGTAGAATAAGAATCGGAGATAAAACATTCAGCGCTAACCCGGCGCGCAGAGACTTCAGACTTCTTTTACCCCAGAAAAGTGAGGCAGCTATGCTTGAAACGGTTCCAGCCAGGCTTAAAGAAGCCATCAAGAACCCGGGACCTCCAAGCTCAGTCATCAAGAACGGAGTCCAAACTATTGAAAGCAAGTTCCCGGCGAAAAGGAGAACTATA
Source organism: uncultured Candidatus Bathyarchaeia archaeon (assembly GCA_964403145.1). GTDB lineage: Archaea > Thermoproteota > Bathyarchaeia > Bathyarchaeales > WUQV01 > CAYXFE01. The sequence continues at coordinate 893 of CAYOFB010000170.1, read as the reverse complement.
AAGAAAAATGAAACTGAAAAGATTTTTTCAGGTTCTTTAACGCCTTTAGGCAGTTCAGCGCCCTCTAGCTTAGACAAATTCATGAAAAGAACAGAGATAGTTGATAGAATTCCAATTAATGCTCCTAGGAAGAAGATGTAGAGGAATTTTTCAGCTGACCCCAAAATGGCTAAAAGTAGGGTTCCAAGAGCAAATCCGATAATGCTTGAAATATTGCCTGCGGCAGTTCTCTTCGAAGTAACATCCTTTATTTCCTCCTCTCTAAGCAAACCGTAAATTGTGAATGTTAAAAATGTGCTTATAAAAGATGAGAAAATTATGCAAAGCGAATAAAGTAAAGAAATAACGAGCAGATTTGCAGTTAGAGGCATAAGAAACCATACTAATCTTTCTGATAAGTGGAAAAGTGAAAGTTTCAACTTAACCCTTCTAATAAGGAAGCTGGGATTTCTGTAAAGCATAAACCCTATAATTACTGGCAGAAAAGATGAAAGAAGCACGACAAGCGATATTCCCTTAATATCTTGCCCTATCGAAACTAGGAAGATTAAGAAGAGCCCCCTCGTTAGGGCTATGTAGGCTCCAGCGAATAGAGATTCGGCTACAAGAAGCCACTTAAGCCCAATGGCCAAAGGAACCCTCAGCCCTCATTCACCTTAAACATGCTTTCTATATTAGGATTTCAAATTTCTTTCTCCTACAACTATGCAGAACTATTGATTGATTATGCAAGTTATTGAGTAAAATTTTTATATGAGAGCTTCTGCATTGAAAAATGCATTTGTTCTAACTTAAGGAAAGTTTCCTTTCCTTGCCTTACCCTCTAATATTGCTTTCATAAAGAGGAGGGAGAGTCAAGATGGTAATACGTGTAGCAATAGCTGGTATAGGAA
>CAYOFB010000169.1:0-1989 GCA_964403145.1 uncultured Candidatus Bathyarchaeia archaeon | reverse complement strand
ACATTAACCATACCTCTCTATTATCTACTGTTATAGATTCTTCCCAAACAATTACTTCGTAGATGTCATATCTAGGTCTTAAAATATCCCGAGCCCATTCGACGATATTCCCAGTACTCCAGAAACCATAATTCCATCTAACCAAAAGAATTCGTGGCGTATCATTTAATATGCTAATGAGCTCCTCTCGTGATACCTTATTTGTCATTTCCACATTAACAACATGCAAATGCATTCTAGTCGTAGGCACTACCACAGCTGCTGTAACAATATCTACATCCGGAATTACCGTCTTAACGTCCAATGCATGATGACTAGGTAATGATACTGGATCCGGTACTAGACTTTCTATAGGTCCTTTTTTATACTCATGAGGATCAGCTCCTCGTCTTACAATTGTTGCGCGTATTTTCTTTAAATTGCCAATTCTTCGTAAAGCACAAATGATCCTACAAAGAGCAGTTGTATTGCATGAAACTACTCGTACATACTTCTTGCCTAATGCTTCTCGGTAATTACAGAGAGCAGAAAAGGATACCTCAGCGATTTCTGCTTTTTCACCCCCTTGGAATATAGCCTTTTTTCCAAATTTCTCATACATTACCTTATATTTAGCACCCACTCCCTTAGGAGTAGCATCGACAATAATGTCCGCTTCTTTTATCATTTCTTCTATAATTCCTGCCACTTTGATACCGAATTCCTCAAACTTCTTAATATGATCTTCCGATGGAACATATAGAGGAATACCTTGTCGATTGGCTAGTATAGCATTATAATCGGGTTTCGTTTTGGATACGCCTATCAGTTGCATATCATTTTGCTTAGAAATAGCATACGCTACTCTCTTTCCAATTGTTCCATAACCATTCACAGCAACTCTGATGCCCAAGATTAATTCACCTCCTCCATATAAATTTCTTGGCGGATTCAGCTAGCGCATAAATTGCTGGTAAGCGTTCTCCAGCTAAAAAGAGCAAGAGAGCCCCACCTGCAAGACTTCTATGACCAATCTTTTTTCTAAGTTTTTCATCTAACTCATCAGCAACGACCGTAAAATGCCCTCCTCCAAAAATTGTAAAAGCGCTCGTTCTCAGTGCCGCTTCAGCGAGTTTAATAGTACCTATCTTGAATGATCCTTTTTCAATTACACCAGCTGGACCTCTTAAAACGATAATTTTGGCGTCGTTCATTAATTGAATATAACTTTTGATAGTCTCCGTCCCAATATCCATTATACGACCATTAACTTTCGTTACGGGGACTTCGACTCTTTTACCATTCTTCTCAATAGCTACATCGTATGGAGTCTCAATCGGGGCTCCCATCATTAAGAGTCTCCTAGCTCTTGGTATCAGACCAATTAATCCTTTCTCAGCAAGAAACTGAATGTTCTCTTTTCCGATATTTATACCCTTAGCTACTAGAAAAACCTCTGCTAATAATCCCGTGGTTAATATTCTATCAGCAGCTTTATTTCTCACTAGTGTTTCTATTACTTTGAGGGAATCTTCTACTTTAGCGCCTCCTAACACAAATACTTTCGGTCTCTCCTCTCTGCTAATAATCTTGGAAAGAGCTTTTATCTCTGCCTCAAATACCCTCCCCGCAACCGATGGCAAAACCATTGGAAATCCTACTAATGAAGGCTGACTCCTATGTGCCGTAGAGAAAGCATCTAAAACAAAGGCATCAAATAAGGGAGCTAGCTTCTTAACAAAAAATGTTTGAGCTTGCTTCTCTGGCGCTGCTTCAATAATTTCTTCCGATATTAATCTAGTATTCTCTAAAACGAGAACCTCAGCGTTTTTTAATTTCTTGATTTCATTTCTAGCGGCTGGTCCAATGATATCATCGATAAATTTAACATTATAGCTAAGTATCTCTGATAATCTCTCCGCATGAATCTTTAAGCTGGTAAACTCTTTTCCACCCGGCCTTCCTTGATGAGAAATAACTACTACCGCTGCGTTTAAATCAATTAGTTCC
>CAYOFB010000168.1:0-2049 GCA_964403145.1 uncultured Candidatus Bathyarchaeia archaeon | reverse complement strand
AAACCCATTTCGGAAGGATGAAATTTTCACGCAGCACACTCAGTATCTTATTGGCCCTCTCAACCTCAGACTGCATAATTCTTCACTCATTACTGAGAGGGCTAGGGCAATATGAAAGTTATTGAAAGACTTACTCTTGTATGTAACGTGTTCTCTCGCACAAGTTCATTTCAAAAACCATCCTGATTGCAGAGTTGAGGAAAATTCAATTGAAAAGGGAAAGGCTAGCATTTCTAATATTGCTTCTTTTCTTAATCATGACTACCATTTCATCCACCGCAAACTATCCGCCGCCAATTCAAGAAAGCATGACAGATAATACGCCAGAAACTTCAGAGTTAGATGCAGACTATGTAATTCATGGAAACGAAACAAAATTTTACGCCGTAAACGACAAACTGCATCAAGTAGAGTTTAAAAGCGAAAATTTCAGCGAACTAATGAACAAGGTTTTCTCTTCAGCTGAAGAAGGCGCCGTGATAGTTCTAAATTCTGGAAGATACCCCATTTCAGCCACCTTAAAAGTGCTTAAACCTCTCCACATCTACGCTTATGGCGTAACCTTCGAAGTTAATGCGACCTTAACGCCCGTCGCTATCCAAATTGGCGACAAAGAGCATCCAATTTTCAGTCCTCATAGCTTTAAAGGGGCCAAAATCCTGAATGTAGGAAAAAGGGGAGAAGGAATAGGTGTTCTGCTTTATAATTCACATTTCGGCGTTTTAGAAGACCTTGAAGTTTGGTTTTTCAACTTTGCAGTTTATTCTAAGGGAAGCTGGGATTATAACGTTAGAAACTGCATCTTAAGAGTAAATAAGGTGGGCGTCAGACTCGACCAAGACAACAACGGCACAAACAGGAGTAATCATTTCAAGATTTCAGGCGGTTATATAGGATGCGATATTGGAATACACATAACTGCGAATTGTCAAAACGTAATAATAGAAACCGTAAATATCTGCGACTCCTCACAGCAAGGAGCTGGAATATGGATAGAACAGGCAGAGCATACAATCATAAGGGAATGCTACTTCGAAAACAACCCAAACACAGACATAAAAATTGGAAGCGAAACTTCACAGACTACAGCCACACATATTGAAGAATGCTTTTTCTATGTAAAGAAAACAGCTATAAAAATCGAAAAATCTTACTACACAAAAGTCGAAGGATGCATGGCAATAAATGATAGTGAAAACAGCTCCGCTTTATTCATAGATATGACTGAAAAAGCGATTAAACTGATATATGCCTACAACTACATTCAAAATCTAAAAAATAACCTGTTTTTCGAATCAGATGGAACGAATGTTAAAGTAGAAGGATAGAATAGATTACCATAGATTTTAGAATTTAAGGAATTTTAATTGAATTTTAATTAGGCTACTTTAAGCGGAATTACTATGGTGATTCCGTGGTATTGACCATTCTTACTGGTTTAACGCTAACCAACATAGTGGTAACAACTGGGGATATGATGTTACCCCTAAGATTTAACCGAGCTAGACAGAATTTCTGACTGAATCAGCAAAATTTCCTTGCTATTCTTAGCTTGAGAATAAAGTTCAAGAAAAGTCTTGTTAAGAGCTATAAACGAGCTGCCCCACTTGAAGATTGAAAGGAAAATTTTTGCTTCTTCTTTAAAGCCAGCTATATAAAGGGCTGCAGCCAACGCTTCGACCGTGCTAAGCTTAGTTGGTACTCCATAATTTACTGGATTCGCCGCAACCAAGTATGGTAGGCACCTTGAATACTTTCTCATTTTAAGGCTTGATTCAAGTATCTTTCGGGCTTTCTCCCAGCTGCAGTCTAGAGCAGCCAACCCATACGTCTCTATTCTTGGCTTATCCGCGGGCGAGAACGCTTTTTCTGCAAGCGGATTAAGAACTATTGCCCCTCTTGGTATAAGCTTTGTTCTCTTCACTATTTCTATCAGCCCGTGTCTCTTCAACTTTAGCGCCGTGCATTTTTTGGGATCGCATTGCCCTGCATGATAGACGATTATTCTCAAGAATTATTTCCTCTAGCTTCCAAATGGCACATTGGATT
>CAYOFB010000167.1:0-2052 GCA_964403145.1 uncultured Candidatus Bathyarchaeia archaeon | reverse complement strand
CTTCTAACTTACAAGGCGGCTTGGCTGTATGATCAAGGGAAAGCCGATCCAGTCGCAACTTCCACGGCGAAAGCCTTCGCCAGCAGAATAGCCGTGGAAGTGACAGATGAAGCTATTCAGATACATGGAGGGTATGGCTATTTAGCGGAATATCATATTGAACGCTATCATAGATGCGCAAAGGTAACAGAAATCTACGAAGGAACGACGGAAATCCAGAAACTCACCATAATAAATCAGCTTCGAAAGAGAATCTAATTTTATTTCATAAAATTCCTCTTTTTCATATTATTTTTCGCTAAAGATTTTGAGTTCATAAGTATTTTATCCGCATCAACTTAAGCACTTATAAGGGCAATAAAATGCGAAGATCAAAACTTGAATCATATGAAGCCATATTGAGCGCATTAGTAGAGAAGCCATTAAACATTGACAGCCTAGCCTACAAAACAAAAATGCATTGCGAAATTCTAAATCAAAGAATAAAATCCCTGATAAAATACGGTCTTGTCAAGGAAATTGTCAATAACGGAAAAAGAATGTACACTATTACCGAAAGAGGAATTTCCGTTTACAGAACCCTGAATTTCCAAAGATACATACAGAAAATAGCAAACACTATCAAAGCAAAAAGCGACTCTTAAGCTTCAAAACTATCGAGATGCCGCCGTAAATACCGATATTTTCACCTAACGGAGTTACAATTATCTTTGGCAGCCTATTCACCGCGTAATTTTTGACATATTTTCTGATTGGAGGCAGGATGAGTTCCTCATTTTTTAGGGCTACTGTTCCTCCAACAGTTATTAATGAAGGATCGTAAGCATTTATCACATTTGCAAATCCCATAGCGTTGAGAACTCCGATTTCTTCAACTAGTTGGAGAGATAGTTTATCTCCCCTTTTCGCCGCTTCAAATAGGTCCTGTGAACTTAACTGAGAAAGTTCGCCCTTTATCTTCTTAAATAATAAACTTTGCCTCTTTAATTCTTCATTTACTTCTTCTAGCCTCATTCTAACGTAATTTGGTATGTTTCTGCCAGAGCAGTAGGCTTCCCAATGCCCACGCTTCCCACACCCGCATTCAAGTCTTCCCTCATAATCAATAGTTATATGCCCAATTTCAACGGCATTTCCGTCCTTCCCCAGAAGCAAGTGGCCGTCAACTATTGCACCGCCCCCTATGCCAGTTCCTATAGTTATATAGACAAGGTTATCTAGTCCCTTCCCGGCTCCAAATATCCTTTCGCCCAGCACCGCCGCTGTACAATCATTAATCAAAAATGTAGGCACACCTAGTTGTTCACTAATTGGTCTTGTGAGCGGCACATAATCAAACGGCAGATTCGTCGGGTTGATAAGAGCACCCTCTTTAATATCTAATGGACCTGCGGAGGCTATGCCTACGCCTTCCAAGCTAGTTATATCAACGCCGCTTCTATTGCAAAGGACACAGACAATTTTGACTATTTGATTGCTTATGGCTTTCTCGCTGCTTACGTCAACTTTTTCCTGCACTTTTTCCATGATCTTTCCTTTTTCGTCAGAAAGTGCAGCTCTTACCCATGTTCCCCCTAGATCAACTCCTATTATATACTTTCTTTTGGACATCAATTTTGCTCCAATACTTGATAACATATACTGCAAACTACATTTGGTGCGGGGATAGATTTAAACATTAATTTAGTTAATAAAACTCAACTTAGCTTAACTCTGTAAACCAGTCAACTATGCACCAAAATGCTTCATATAAGGCATGCATAAATATGTAAAATGAAAAGTAAGCACGTGGTTTGCTGCTGTTGACAAGGTATAAGGTAAGCGTGGACATCGGTGGAACATTCACAGATTTGGTTGCGCTAAACGAGGAAAGTGGTGAAATTCTTAATATAAAGGTTCCTTCAACTCCGAAGGAGCCAGAGGAAGCCGTCATAAATGCACTTGAAGAGTTTTTGAGAGCCGTACCGAATGCAAAGATTTCAGTTGTAGTTCACGCCACCACAATAGCCACAAACGCTCTGCTCGGTCAGCTAAACCTGGAACTGCCGAAAA
>CAYOFB010000166.1:0-2077 GCA_964403145.1 uncultured Candidatus Bathyarchaeia archaeon | reverse complement strand
TTATCCGTCTCGCCCAATTCTCAACGAATCATAAAGTTATAAAGTTTACTAAAACGCGGATAGGCTATACTACCTTAAAGGTCTTTTCACGAAGTTTCTGGAAAAGTATCACAGGAAGCCATCCGCAAATTATTACTAAAGTTCCCGGAAATCCTTGTAATGATTCTCCGAAAGTTAGAAATAGCGTCTCGAAGATGAAAAAGGAGATTGACATGGATGCAATGGAAATTAATCCTATTTTGTTTCCATATTTTTTGGAAGTCTGTGCCGCCAGCAGAGCCGCAAAGAATAAGTCACCTAGCCCTAGCAGTAATTGTACATAATTCCTACCGTTAAAGACTGGAGGGAATATAGGAAACATTACTGCAATTGGGAGTTGAAGTCTAATAAGACCAGTTGCAGCTTCAACCATTTTACGTGTTAGCAATACTTGAATGATATCCATGGTTGTTAATAAGCCAGCAAAGGCAAATGTTACTTTCCAAGTGAATAGATTGTTCAAGTATAGGGTTATTAAGAGCGCAAAAGTAAGGGCAAAGAAATTCAGAACATAGAGGTTCCAAGAAAAGAGATATAGACAAACAAAGACTACTGGAGGCAAAATTGCAACATACCATCGCCTAGTGAATAAGTATGTGAACGTAAACATCAGAATAGAATACGCCAATAAAAATAGGGTTATAAGTAGCATGCTTGGAACAAAAGCTATTACTGAGACAATCACTCCCATGATTACGACGATTATTGCGGCGTCCTTTACGGTGATCTTCTTTTCTTCAAAAGCATCTTTCAATAATATTTCGATTTTTGGATAGAAAATCATAGAGAGTAAACCTAGAAAAAATATGGTCGCAGGAAGCGAAAAATCATACAGAATAAACCAGTTGAGCTCATATTTACCATTTTTAAATTCTACCGGAATTTTCTCTCCTTGAAAATTCAATAAAAAAGTATTTTCAGTATCGTAGGTAAAATTGCTTGTCAATTTACTATTCAGTGAAGGATATTTAATAATTTCAAATGTCAATTGGCAAAAGATGGTGTTTCCATTAAAAGGCAAATATTTAGAGGAAACTGTAGCATTAACTATCAGAAAACCATGATCATTGTCAACTATTTTGAAGCTGGTTCCGTTGTCAAAAACAGTTTCCTTAGGAAACATAACATTGATACATTTTAACAATGTGCTGTTATATTTTAAATGAATTTGACATTTTTCTAAGTTTTCTGCATTAAAAATTGTGACGTTTGCCTTGAAGCTTGCACCATAAAATAATCCACCCTTATAGAAAATGAAATTTTCATTTCCAGTTAAAGGGTTAATAATAGCAATTGTAGCATTCTTACCTTCCTGAATCATCGACTGTGTATGTTCAAAACAAAGTGATAATGCAATTATAAACAGGAAAATCCCTACATATATTGCATATTTGCGAGATGCGGCTGCGTGTCCAAACTGCAATTTTTCACCTTTTCCTAACGAAATTAAAAGTTGTTATTAAATCTTGCATTTAGGTTTGAAGAATATTGAGTATGCCTAAAGTTACGAATATTGCCTCTTCGGTTCTTACAGTCTCAACTCCTTGTAAAGGTATGGTGTTCACAACGAAGTCTGCGATTTCATCGAGATTTAATCCTTCCAGCTCTAAGATTTCGTATAATCCAGCTGAAGGTGAACCGAAAAGGATAATTCTCCTTTTCGCTTTCAACCACTTTTGAGTGAGCTCCTTTTTAACCTTCATGAAGGGAACTCCATACTTTGAAGTTGCAATAATTAAATCCCAATTTTTCAGCATCTTGCCAAGACTCTTCTCCGAAACAACAACTCTGTAACCCCAGTAATCCTTTATCTCTTCTCTATCGACCAAAACTGCTTCAATTTCACGTTTTAAATCTTTAATTTTTACCGTTACGCGCTTTCCGGCTGGAAGTCTAACTCCTCTTATGAATGCTGGCTTTTCAACTCCAATATAGACTTTTGAGCCTTTCCTGCTTGATGAAATTACTATTCCTTCGCGGCATTCTCCAATTCTTAAATCCCTAGAATGACTGGTTGTTGGATGATGAGGAGTTCTCA
>CAYOFB010000165.1:0-2082 GCA_964403145.1 uncultured Candidatus Bathyarchaeia archaeon | reverse complement strand
TTTAGGGAGAATACTTGATGCGGGAGCAGACATCTTAACTGCCAATCGTTCCATTGCTGGTGAAAAGGTCAACATGACCCTCTTCGTTGAGCTTGATGAAACGAATGTATCCGCCAAGGAAATTGAAAAGAGGCTTAAAAAGCTGGAATTCCTATCTGAAGTTTCTGTTTTTGAGCCTAGACTTATCCTTTTTGATGTAGTCCACTTCCCGTTAACAAACGGTCTAGAAAGAGTCTGCATAATCTCAGCTAAGGCGCTTGCCCAAATGCAGGAAGAAATGATGAATATGCTGGGCTCAGGAGCATTCACCATTCTCTGGCGTATGGGACTAGAAATGGGGAAAAACTTCCTCAAAATAATTAGAAGCCTTACCTCAGAGAAAAAACTTGAGAAAAAAGACATGCTTGAAGCCTTCAAGCAGCTCTACCAAGCCAGAGGATGGGGAATAATAGAATATGCAAATGTAAACTTGAAACAGGAATCCGGAAAAATTCGAATACACCATTCCATAGCCGAAAACGTCAAGAGAAAGCATAATAGACCAATTTGCTATTACACAAAGGGCTGCCTAACCGCTTTCTTTAAAGAAATCTTCCAGCATAAACCCTTACACATAGAAGAGACCAAATGCATGGCTATGGGAGACAAATTCTGCGAATTCGAATTCAGATAATTATACTCTACTGCTCTTGGGAAAATATCGAATGCAAATTGATGGTGCGGCCGCCGGGATTTGAACCCGGGTCATCGGCTCGGGAGGCCGGCGTCCTACCAGGCTAGACTACGGCCGCGTAGCGCCTAATAAAGATTACACGCTAAGAATATTATATTAATTTGTTTTAGGTAGTAGGTGACTGAAAGCCACAACGGAATACGCCAAAACCAAGGATATCCTACACGTCATGAATTTTAGGCCATAAAACATCAAAACACTCTAATCTACACTCAACTGGTCAAATTTGAAAAGGACGAAGAATTTATCTGCAAAGTAGCTAAAATACCAAAGAAATCTCTGCATTAATAGAGGCAGGCTTTGAATACGTCTGTGAAATAGAGGGAATAAAGCTGTTCAGGAAAAGAAAGTAGAAAGGGTTGCTGGTCTGGAAAAATAATGTTGGTGGCGCCGCCGGTCGGACTTGAACCAAAGATGGCTGGAGATATCCCCCGCAAAATCCCCTTTTTTCTTTTGAACCAAAATTTAGCTTTGTATTTGTTTTGGCTTAAGATTCTTTTTTATTAGATGTTGTGGTTAATCGTTTTGATAGCTGTTTAGGTCTTATTTTGTTTCGTTTGTTTTGCTTGTTTCGGGAGGTTTTAGTCTGTGGGCTTCAAGTTGTTGTTCTATCTGTTTTTTCTCTTTGGCTTTTTCTAATAGTGTAATGAATAGGTGTAGTGGGCCGCGTGGGCCCTTCCACTGCTTTATTAGGCGTGGGATAATCGTGTCTAGGTTACTTAGTTCTTTAGGGTTGAGTCCCAAGCTAGTTACTAGTTCTAGTAGAGTCTTGTAGTCGTCATCGTAGCTTTCCATGTGTTTTTCTAGGCTGATCAGCTCGCGTGAGAGTTTCAGATGCTTCTTTCTAAGCATGTCATAACTAAAGTCTTCCAGCAGCTCGTCTGATTTGGCTACTACGCCTAGCGCATCAGCCAACAGCCGATTCACAAGCTGACTCACATTCCTTGCATAGCCTAGCTTAACAAGCTGCAATAAACGATCCCAAAGTTCATCATCCAAGTAAAGCGTTCTGGCGCTACCAGACTTAACCATGATCACGCCCAGCAGAAAAATATCATATAATATAACAAATTAGGCTACCCCGGGGACCCTACATTGGCTATATAATAACAGTATCGTATGCGCCGAAAAATCAAATTTTCCAGGCAAAATATATGAGAAACTCCTAAGCGAAGGGCCCTTTCCAACATTATCTTTCGGTTAACCGTGATTAAACGAAAAACTACGTCTAAATATGTGACAAAAATTTTGAAAAAATCACCGAAAATTCATCTTCTATAGTGATTTAATGAAGAAACAATCTAATGTTACATACAGTTTGTTTCTTTTCCTAAAACTTGCTCCTTTCT
>CAYOFB010000164.1:0-2090 GCA_964403145.1 uncultured Candidatus Bathyarchaeia archaeon | reverse complement strand
TTTCTCTGTAAGTGCACTGAATGCCAAGGCCCATAATTCCAGAATCCAATGTTATCCGAAAAAACTGGAGCAAAGTAGACCTAAAAATAGCCTTATGCTACCCAAATGTTTATCGAGCCGGAATGACAGGTCTCCCAATAAGACTTTTATATGCACTTCTAAACTCACGCGATGACGTTGCATGCGAAAGATTTTTTATTCCAACCAGAAATGAGGGGCTAGTAAGCCTAGAATCACAGAGACCCCTCAAAGATTTTGACATAATAGCTTTTTCTCTTCAATATGAGGAAGATTACGTTAATGTCCTCCGAATGCTCCTAGAATCCGAAATACCAGTCAGAAGTGAAGATAGATATGGAAAAGGTCCGCTCATAATTGCTGGAGGCCCCTGTGCGACAGAAAATCCAGAGCCGCTTGCAGACTATATAGATTTATTTGTGATAGGCGAGGTCGAACCGATTCTAGATGAATTAATTGAGAGAATAAAGGAGCTAGAGAATCCGACGAGAAAAATTGAGGAATTCGCCGACCTAAATGGAATTTATATCCCAAAAATACATAACAGCCCCAGAAGAGTTTGGATAAGAAATTTGGATGATGCTCCTCATCCGTTAGCTCAGCAAGTTCCACTTGTTGATAGCAGAAGCCCCTACATGACCATTTTTGGAAAGACACTAGCAGTTGAAGTTGCCCGCGGATGCAACAGAGGATGCAAATTTTGCCTAATAGGCTGTATTTCAAGGCCGAAAAGGGAGCGAAGCTTGAAAAGGCTTGAAGAGATAATTGAGGAAGGCATGCGTTACACGCCCGCGGAGAAAGTTTCACTTATAGGTGCTGGGCTATCCGACTATTCCAGACTTGAGGAGCTATGCGAATACATAGTTTCACAAGGATGGAAAATTTCAATTCCATCCCTAAGACCAGACAGAATAACTGAACGTTTAGCAAAAGCCATTTCAAAGGGAAAGCAAAGAACAGTTGCAATTGCACCAGAAGCAGGAACGCAAAGGCTTAGAGATTTAATTAGTAAGGGGCTAAATGAAGAGCAGATAATTAATGCTGCCAGAACTCTCCTCGAATGCGGAATTAAAAGAATAAAACTCTACTTCATTGTAGGCTTGCCAAGCGAAACTCATTATGATGTTAAGGCCATAGCCAGTCTTTCAAAGAAAGTGGCGGAACTAGGCTATGGAAAAAAATCCGTGCACATAAGCATTAACCCATTAATTCCAAAGCCACATACCCACTTCCAATTCGAACCATTCGCCCCGCTTGAATATATCCGGAAATGCCTAAAACTAATCAAAATTGAACTTTCAGTGGATGCACGCTTCGTATTAAGCGGAATAGACCCTAGACGTGCACAGATACAAGCAGCGCTTTCTCTAGGAGACCGAAAATTAGGCAAAGTGATAGAGCTAACCGCGAGATATGGCGGAGGGCTCGGTGCATGGAGAAGGGCTCTAAATGAAACGAATGTAAAAATAGAGAATTATTTGAGAAGGAAAAGTTCTGAAGAAAAGCTTCCGTGGAGCCATATTCAAATTGATTTAAATAGTCCTTAAGACATAAAACAATGTTGAGAAGAAAAGCGAGCAACAAAAGCCAGAACAGCATGGAAGGGCTCTAAGATGGAGATCGACAAGGAAACGTTCAAGAAGCTGTTTCCGAATTTAGCTAGGGAAATGGAGCTTGGAGAACATAAAATAACAATAAACTCTATTAGAACAGACATTAAAACAGGAGAAAAAGCTGTTTCAAAAAAGTTTGAGCATTACGACCCAGACGTTATAGATTTCATTCGAAGATGCGACACAAATGAGCAAGCTGAAGAAATCATCGACTATATGGAAAAAAGAGGAGAAATAACTGCTGAATATGCAAAAAAGCTAAGAAAACAACTTAAAGAGAAAGGAGTAAGAAGCTTTGGCCCCAAAAAGGAAGACGGATACTACTTTATTTACGGCGAACCTTAAATTACGGATCAAGTTATTCTGATTATTGTTAAGCGTTGGGCGACGATAAGTGGCTACGCAAATTAAAAAACGAGATAAATGGTACTTTCTAACTCTAGGCGCAAGATGGGATAG
>CAYOFB010000163.1:0-2096 GCA_964403145.1 uncultured Candidatus Bathyarchaeia archaeon | reverse complement strand
ATTAGGCTTAAAGGAATAAATGTAGAAGTCGAAGTTATGGGGAGAAAGTTAACAAGAGCGTTGCAGGATGCAGACCGCAAAGGAGCAACCCACGCAGTCATCGTGGCTCCGAAGGAGCTAGAGGAAGGAAAGGTTGTCTTTCGCAACATGCAATTAAGAATACAAAAAACGGTTGAAATAGAAAAATTGCCCAACGAAATTCAGAAGGATTTCGGCGACACTTAGTCCGCGAAAACTATGAGTAATTAAGTAATCGACTATCATGTTTTGCGAAAATGTCATAAATTTATGTCCTAACATATGTAATATTGTGCAGCCTATGCTAGCCGAGGATGAAATACAGAAACTATCAAGCATATTCAATGCTATTGGAAATCCAATAAGATTGAAAATACTTAACCTTGTAAACGAGACTGAGAGACCGCTTCACATAAAGGCTGTGGCGAAACTACTGAAAAAAGATTACGCAGCTGTCTATCGCCACGTGAAGGTGCTGGAAAAAAGCGGACTCTTAGGCATATACGAAGTAGGAAGATCCCGTGTTCTTTACTCTAAAAACGCAGAAGTGACAAAACAATTAATTCAGACTGCAAAAACAATGATACAAAAATGAAAACACAGTTTAACATAAACGTAAATTAAATTAACAAAACTTTAAATATAATTTAACATCATTGCATTATATGCAAAAAGCATCTTGGCTGAAAATCGGAACTCGCGAAGTTGCAGCTGCCAGCGTTTTAGGCTCCTTATCAGCAATGCTAGAGTATCAGCCAGGACCTCCCTTTGACGTAAACTTTCCGCTTTACCCGAAGATTTCATGGGACTTCACAGGAATACCCATGATGATAAGTTTACTTCTATGTGGACCACTCTGCGCGATCTACACATGCCTAATCGGATGCTCAATTATTTTCTTTAGAGGAAACATTCCTGGAGGAACATTCAAGGTACTCGCTGAACTCGCAACTCTAATTGGATATGCAATATTCAGAAGAAACTTCGTGGTTGATGCTGCCAAGGCAGCCTTGTCTAGAGTGGCTGTGATGACTATTGCAAATTATTACCTATTGCCGCTTTTCTATGGGAAGTATGGAATGACGCTGGAGGCTGCAGCTGCACTTTTAGCGCCCATAGCCTTATTCAACGTTACACAAGCATTGATTAACATAATACCCGCATACATGGTCTACTTGAGGATAAAAGGGAAAATCTATCCGTCTAAACCAACTAAATAGTTTAAAGGATTACAAAGATATATTAGAAATTCAACATCTTCTGGCCCCGCATCTTTTATTTTACAAAATCCCGTTTTAAGCAACTCAACATGGTAATAATCTATCTAAATACAAAACATTTTGCCAAATAAATCCAGCTTATAATATATTTTTAAGTGTTGATATGTCAAATTTTGTGTACGCACATCCATTCTTTAGCAGCGGAACAGCCTGCCCCGGCAGCTTAAGCTTTTCAAGTATTTTGTCAGCCAGCTTTATTTCCTCTCCGCAAGCAACGCCAACAACGGCTTCATACTTTCCATTCTCCAGAATCTTTGGGACGCATGAGCCGCCTGGCAGAATGTAAACGTCGTAGCCCTTCTCTTCTCCGAGTAGAGTGGCTTGATGAATGAGGCAGTCTTCGGAGCAGTGCTGACAGAAATAGCTTGGAATACTCGGATCAAACTTGGCTTTGCATCTGTTATCCATATACTTCCTGGAGCAGTGGGGCAGGAGTAAAGCACGCCTCTTAGCTTTAAGGAAACGTTCACGGTTAACCATGTTTTTAACTTGAATGTCAACGAAGTCTTCGACAAGGGATACAGCATCCGAAATATTTAATCCAGTAATTTCATCAAGCCGAAACTTCTTCACTAAACCACGAAAAGACCGACCGATCCTTTTATGCAATCTCTTTTTATCGACTATTTTGGCAATTTCGGTAAAGAAATTATTTGAAACTCTTGTTAAGTCAAAGTTGAATCTATATGGCATGACAAGGCTAACTCTAAACAAGCCAACTTAAAAGTTTACCTCTTTCATACTTCTGAGATAAACACAAAATTGGAAAGTTAATTTGTAGGGACGCTGAAATAAAAT
>CAYOFB010000162.1:0-2099 GCA_964403145.1 uncultured Candidatus Bathyarchaeia archaeon | reverse complement strand
TAATATTCACAACGAATTCTTCAACCTTTTTCATATATTCCCCAGATTCAATTTCCTCATCCTTAACTTCAAGCGTCGCCACTGGCGGCTTACAAAGCTCCTCCATCTGACTGAAAACCTTTCCGCTACCTATACTATACGTAACAAAGAAAGCTACATTCTTGAATTTATGACCATACAAGTGCAGATAAGTCCTTACTGGCGACGACAGCCTACCAGCCCAAACCGGAGAACCCACAATTATTAAATCGTATTCCTCCGGATTTTTCCCGGACACTTCAATATCTGCAAGTTTTTTGAATATGGCTTCATATCCACACCTTAGAAAACCGAAAACACCCATCCTATTCTTTCCATCCTTTATTTCTTCAATGTCCGCCTCTAGACTTTGAGCTATCGCCTCAGCCACAAACCTTGTGTTCCCAGTCCTCGAATAATAAACAACCAACACATTCATGAAGCATCCCTCATAATTGGTTCTCTAAAGCCGTGAATGTTTTAAGAGATTTCGCTTAAGGTCCTTTACCAGAAATAAGGAACGATGCTTTCCAGTATTCAATCGTGTATAAGTTGATTACTGTTCAACTTATTTTGAAATTTGTTCAAAAATATAGATTTATAATCGTTAAAGGCAATTTTTAAGATTGGCGTGAAGATTGAAGCTATACAGGGCAGATTTAATAAAGGCTTCATCTATGGCAATAGGACTTGTAATGGTTATTACGCTATTAGGATATTATGTGATTCCTCCCTATGTTTTCATAGCTCCAGGTTATTCCATTTATGTTGAGGGGATAGTGGATCATAAGGATATTGGGCAGGGCTATTCTGATGGTGTTCCGTGTAAGTGGTATACGGTTTCCATTAGGCTTTTTGATGACGACCCGATTAACCAAATTAGAAAGGGAGAAACCGTTGCATATATAGTCGCTAAGGATGAATGGCAAATGGTCGAGTGGGGCGATGCTGTGAAAATTAGACCATTACCCAACATGGAAGCAAAAATAGTCGAAGTATTCCCATCCTTAAAACTGCCTAAATGGCATTGTCTTTCAGGTTCTGCCTCACCAATCAGTATAGAGATTTTCACAAACAAAACAACATATAAAACTGGCGAGAAAGCCGAGTTTAGTGTGATCGTTAAAAACGCTCCTGAAGAGAAAGGATGGACCGGGCCTCTAATTCCACTGAAACTGACGCTCTTTAAAGCTCCTATGTTCTGGGCGTTTCGAAATGGAGAGATGGTATTTAAATTCCAAGGCAATTTAGAATCTCAAGAAATAATTCTCCAACCAGAGCAAGAGTTAAAGTTCAGTTTTGATTGGCAGTTGGTAGATGTTCTGGCAGGAGTCTACTATGTACGAGTTTATCTGGGGTACTTTACGGAAGATGAAGAAATCACGTTAACTAGCACTACTATGATAGGAATAGAATCCTAAAGTGGTCGCATTGTCTTATGACAGCGATGAAAAGGATGTTCTCCGGGGCAAAACCCTTCAAGTTTATCGTTTCATAATAAGGAAAAATGGGCCGGCAAGGGTTAGGGAAATACAGCGAAGCTTAGGTTTTAGCAGCCCTTCTCTTGTGTTGTATCATTTTAAAAAAGCTAAAGGAAGCAGGCTTAATAAAAGAAGAAGATGCGGGGTACATAGCAGATAGGATTCTATTAAGAAACCTTGTAAGATTTAGAAGCGCATTAATTCCTAGATACTTCTTTTATTTCTTATTTTTCGCTCTTGGAACAATATTGGAACTAACACTTTTACGGCCTCCAATAATAACAAGAGAATATTTGATTGCTGTTATATTCACTTTTGTGGCAGCGGTTGCATTTGGCATTGAAACGTATCGATGTTGGCATGGTATCTAAGCTTGCTGTATAGCTACTTTTATTTTACTAAATTGTTGAGTCTACATTGGGCATTGTAGCATGGAATTTTACGTTGGAACTTCAGGCTGGAGCTACTTCTGGAATGAAAGCGGTAACTTTGACTGGTTCGTTGCTAATTCCGGCTTGAATGCCGTTGAGTTAAACGCGAGCTTTTATCGTTTCCCATTTCCAAACATGATTAGGTCTTGGGCAAGCAAAGGCCAAAGTT
>CAYOFB010000161.1:0-2103 GCA_964403145.1 uncultured Candidatus Bathyarchaeia archaeon | reverse complement strand
TTAAGGGCAAAAGAGTATGGGCTAAACTGAAAATTGTAGGCGGGCCCTACATAGATTTTGACAAACTAACTTAGTTCTTATGCACTTTTTCTATTTGAGTGTTTGAAACCTAAAGGATGTTTATGTTGGTTCTTGTTTAGGTTAGATTTGTGGTAGGACATATATGGGAAAAAAGTAAATTTTTGTTGTAGTGGAAAAAATGTCCAGTGGTGAGGAGAAGCCTTCTAAACGGTTGGTGGTTGGGGACGACCCGGTAGACAGTTTTGAGGCCGACTGGCTTGGTTTTGAGAAGCCAGCCATTGAACTTACAAATTTGCTTTATAGGATTTCTGAGTCTTCTGGGGTTTGCTGTGGAATAATTGGGCCTTGGGGGAGCGGTAAAACAAGCTTTATGAAGTTGATGGAGGAGTATGCCCGGGAGAAGTCTGGATGGGAGAATGTTCGTACTGTATGGTTTACTGCTTGGGATCCTGGCGGAATTCAAGATTTGGGGGATGCTATGCTTTATCGGTTTTTCCGCGTCGCTGTTGATGCAGATAAGGCAGAGGAAATGGACAAGGAGATGGCTGAAACCCTTAAAAAGTTGGAGGAAGCTTTGGGTGTTCGCAGAAGCTTGCGGGAACGTGCACGTAGAGTATTGGAAAAGATCTCTCCGGCGTTGCCGCGAGAGGTGCAGGTAGCGGCGACTGCTGCTAGCGGCTTCCTTGAAGAGTTGGAATCTTCTTCTAGGATTAGGGAGTGTTTTGATAGGCTTATGGAATGGTTGGAGAAGAAGAAGCGTACTGTTTTTCTGTTTATTGATGATGTTGACCGTGCTACTGGCGAGCAGATATTTGATCTTCTTTCCGAGTTGAGGCTGTATGTTAGTCGTCGGCGGGTTGTTGCTGTTTTGGGATATAGTGAAGATTATGTGATTAAGGCTTTAGGGCAAGTATTGCCAAAGGAAATTGAATCGGAAGAATATCTTGAAAAAATAATTACTGTAAAAAGGAATGTGCCAACACCTACGATAGATAGTTTAATTTCCTATGCGGAAGCTCTAATGCAGCGTTTACTGCCAAACATATCAACTGAGTCTATCTCAACGCTTAGCAATTTTGCCGCAGATTTCTCCTTTGGCAATCCGCGAAAGTTAAAGAGACTTATCCTAACATTTGCACAACTTGTTTCATCAATAGAGTACTATCACAAGCTCAAAGAGCGTGAACTTTATTCAATGTTATTCACTACGGCAGCCTTTGACCTAGGGGTTCTTTCCGATGAAAAAATCGCACAAGCAATTGAGGAAGGAGGGGTTTCTGAAATTGAAGATGCTCTTCTAAAATTTGCCAAGAAAAACCCAGATAAAAATAAAGCAGTCGATCTTTTGGTTAGATATGTTGAATATTTTATGCCTCTCGTAGCAGGTAGTGTTTCGAGATTAAGATTGGCTGGCGTATTATCTACAGGAAAAGTAGAAGAAACAACCATACATAGTGCAACTATTCAGCGCGAATTTAATTGGAACGAATTTTTCATACCTATCCTTTCAAGTGCCGCCAAACGAGGGTTAGAACTTACATCCAACATTGTAGAATCTTTGGTCAAAATTGTTATTCCACAAAATACTGATGTTAAAAACTTTGAGGTAGAAACATGGAGCCCCGCTCCTTTCATAGGAGTTTACAGTCGAGGTTGTGTTTTAAGTTGGGCTGATGGCGATATGTTTGTTTTGCTTTCCTCTTACATTGGTATTAAACCATCATACGACGTGATAGGTTGGTTTTTTGATGAGTGTTCTCGTTTCGTGGCCGAAAAAAGTTTCATATTTTGGCTAATTGATGACGTAGGTTTATTTGCCGATAATGAAGACTATTTAAAGAGACTAATGTTGGAAGCACAGGAAAAGTCTAAGGGCTTGAAGAATCCATTCGTTTTCGTTTACACACCCTATTCAAAAGTTGAAGCTTTGCTAAAATACCTCTTAGACGTTATTACTTCACCAAAATAAAATCACAGTTTATTCTTCGATTCGAGCCGCCAAGATTCTGAAGTCTTGTTCTAGGGCAGATTTTAGCTTGGCATTGTATAGGGCGACTGCTGGATGATACATAGGGATAAGTG
>CAYOFB010000160.1:0-2154 GCA_964403145.1 uncultured Candidatus Bathyarchaeia archaeon | reverse complement strand
GCAGAACCATCTGATTTTTCAAGGCAGCTCTTGTTCTATGATAGATTTGAATCAAGGCGCCTACTCTTCCATCAGGAGTTTCTTCAGGCGAAACCAAGCCTTCCACGCCAGCCTCTGCGGGGGACATTATGATTGAAGATGCAAATCCAGTTGCGACGTTTGCCGCTGTTAAAGCCCATTTCTCGCTATCAGCAGTTATTAATATTCGGCCGACCCACATAGGAAACATTTCGGCAAAAGTATCATCAATTTTTACGGGAATATCTCTACCTTCAATATAGTAATCAAACTCATTCATTTCATCATTTCCCACCAATCTGGTTCTATTATGTCTCTAACGTATTCAAATCCTGCCTTTAAAAGTTCTTCGTTCTTCATAAAAGAAGGCTGTTTCTTTTCACCTTATCTAAGTTAACTTTATATTTTCTAGGAATCTACTAGAATTGGGGGAGAAGGCTTGAAAGTTGGTAGAGAAATTGTCTTAAGCCTATTAATCATTTTAGCGGTGCCCTTTTTAGTAGGAGCAACTCCCGCGTATGCCACCGAGGCAAAGTGGACAGTTATGGTTTATGTAGATGCTGACAACAATTTAGACTCCGCGGGAGTAGACGACATTTCTGAAATGCAGATGATAGGTTCTTCGCCTGAAGTCAACATTGTCGTCCTGTTTGACAGATGGTCTGAAGCATGCGGCTTTAACGGAACAGAACTACTGTATATTGAGAAGGGAAGCAACACAACGGTCTGGGGCGACTGGACAAACGAATATGAACTAAACATGGGTGATCCTGAAACGCTTACATGGTTCATAAACTACACTGTTGAAAAATATCCGGCTGAAAAATATGCTTTGATCCTTTGGGATCACGGCAGCAACTGGGAGGGAATTTGCTGGGACTGGACAGACAATGACCACTTGACAATAGAAGAAGTAAAGACTGCCATTTCGAATTCAGTAATAGAGCATGTTGATTTGCTGGGATGTGATGCATGTCTCATGGGAAGCATAGAAGTTGCGTACACCATAAGCTTGACAGAAAAGGTTGACGTTATGGTTGCATCTGAAGAGTTTATACCTTGGGACGGATGGCCATACGACATGATTTTAGGTGAACTGGTTGAAAATCCGAACTGGAGTGCCCAAGAATTTTCAATTCATATAGTTGATGATTATATTGCTTCATATTCGCATGGCACCCAAGGATTCGCATGGTACGCAACTCTAAGTGCCGTCAACCTTCACAAAATGGATCAGTTTGTAAGCTGTATGACAACGCTTACGGGAACTATATTAGATAATTTCGATGAATACAAGGAAGCGGTGACAGGTGCCAAGAGCGCGGCGGACAGGTATTGGTTCGGGTCTTGGCATCAAGGTGCATACATTGATTTATACCAATTTGTCCACATGCTAGAAACAATCAACAATGAATTAGAGCCTTATACCGCTCCCATCCTTCAAATGTGGAATGACGCTGTTATTCACGCAAAAGCATGTGACGGCCCGCATAGCAACGGCGCAAACGGACTTACCATATACTTCCCGCGGAACAGAAATCTCTTCTATACTCCAGAACCCTATTATAAAAGTGTACCTGAATTTGCAGAGAAAACTGGATGGTACCAGCTGCTAACCATGTACTTTAGTTAAAAACCACTCTTAATTCCCCTTATTTTTTAAAATTCACGTCTCTTTTTCGCTAGGTTCCTTAACGCCAAAGATTATAATAAAACTCACAACTATTCCCAAGATAACGGCCCAAATGAACGGGGCTGCCGGATCGATTTCGTATAGGTATCCGCCTAGGGCCGAAGCCGGAATGGTCGCAATTATATTTAAGGTTCCAATTATGCCCATTACTCTTCCCCTTTTTTCACGCGGTACCATGTCTGCTTGCAATGCGCTGTAGGCTGGACCTATCAGACTTCCCCCAATAGCAAACATGATGTATGCTACAAGGAGTTGTAAGAAATTTCGGCAGAAAATAAATAGGATGCTTGTAGGAGTGAAGATTACGTAGCTGAGAATGATGGAATTTTTCCTTCCTATTTTGTCAATAATTTTTCCCAATGGTAGCCCGAAAATTAGTGTTGCGACTATCCAAGCTGCATTTATGATTCCCCACTCGATGTCGGTAACTTTGATTACATCGA
>CAYOFB010000159.1:0-2155 GCA_964403145.1 uncultured Candidatus Bathyarchaeia archaeon | reverse complement strand
ATACCGTCTGGATGCTTATAGATAGCCCCTTCATTGTCATAAATAACGTAACAGTTCTTCCCGGCGTTACCTTAACCATCGAGCCGGGCGTTGAGATTAGATTTGGAGGGAACTTTTCTTTAAACGTCGAAGGAACATTAATTGCCAATGGAACTGAGGAAAGACCAATAACATTTACCTCCAATAAGCATGAAGCCGAGGCTGGAGACTGGATTGGAATCAAATTTAGCAACATAGCTGATTCATACTTGTCATATTGCACTATTAAGTATGCGGTTCATGGAATAAAGATTGTCGGCAATTCTAACTTAACAGTAAACAACAGCAAAATAATACTGAACGAAAACGGAATCTTACCAATAGACCTCAACATAAACTCAAGCCGACAGGTAACTATACAGAATACGGTTATATCTTCCAATTCTTTCAGCGGCATTTTCATAAACGGGTCAGTTTGGAACCTCAACGTCATAAATTGCAGCCTTATGTCAAATGAAGTAGGAATATACGTTTCCGGAGAAACGAACGCGAATATTACCCATAACTCAATAGCATACAATGAAATAGGCGTTCTTTACGACCATGTCTCTCATGCTTCCTCAATCAACTATAATGATATATACAATAATACTCTTGCTATGCGATCGGTTAACAGCACAATTCCAATTAACGCAACGTATAACTATTGGGGAGATAAAAGCGGACCCTATCACCCATCATTAAACCCCGACGGAAAAGGCAATCCTATTGAAAGCAATGGAATAGACATAGATTTCGTACCCTTCCTATCTCATTCAGTTCGCTATATTAATCAACCTCCAGTCGCAAGGTTACTGTCTGACAAAATTACTGTTGCGCCAAATCAGGAAGTTCTATTCATCGGAACAAATTCAAGCGATGACGGAAGAGTAGATTATTATCGATTTGAATTTGGAGACGGGGCAGATAGCGGATGGACAACGCTTTCGGCAATGACCCATAAATATTCTACGAACGGAAGCTATACAGTTAGACTTACTGTTTTAGATGATTTTGGAGCTAAAAGCAACACGGCCGAAGTTACCATAAATGTTCAAAATCTCCCCACGCTTGATGTTTCTCTAACGCTTTCCACAAGCACAATTGACGTATTGAAAAACGTTTCCATAATTGTTCAGGTAAAAAGCGGAGGAATGCCTATAGAAAACTCTTTTGTTAGACTTTTTTCAATAAAGGGCGGATATTTTGTCTCTGAAACTGGCTATACAAACGCGACGGGATATTTTGTCACAACCTTCACAACTCCAAATGTAACAAAGGAAACCAACATAATGCTCGTAGCAACAGCTTCAAAGGAAGGCTACGCTGACGGATCCCATTATAAATATGTGAAGGTTTTACCTCCGCTCACAATCGACCTTAAAGTTGAGCCCAAGATTTTGAAGTCTGAAGAGACTGTAAATGTGAATGTATATGTTACCCATCTTGGACAGCCGATTCCAGAAGCTACGGTAGAGGTTTCATCTAACCTAACCGGAGTTTTCTCGGCTAGCGGAGTTACCGATATTGATGGAAAATATATATTTAACTTCACAGCTCCAGCTGTAAGGGAGAAGACGAGTATAGCAATAACCGTTAGTGCTTCTAAAGAAGGATACGCTGACGGAGTTGCCTACTCAACAATTATCATAGAACCGAGAAACATGACGGTTCAAGTTAATGTTTATCCAGAAACGATATTTTCTGATGAAAATTCTACAATCAGTATATACGTTTCTTATGAGGAGTGGCCTATTGCAGAAGCCCAAGTCAACGTTACAGCTAACATAGGCAGTTTATCTTCACAAATAGAAACTACAGACTCTTATGGACAAGCCATCTTTGTGTATCAGGCCCCTACGGTATATGAAGAAACTGTTGCTATTCTAAACATTACAGTTTCAAAAGATGGCTATTCCGATGTTACACTACAATCAACAATAACTATCGAACCAAAAGTTCTGACAATCGAAGTTGAAACACATCCAGAGATAGCAATTTCAGAAAGTACAGTAAATGTAAGTGTGTATGTAACATTTAATGGGCAGCCCGTTTCTGGAGCGGACGTTCAAGTTACATCACCTTTCGGCAACTTTTCCGACATAGGCATAACCAACTCTAATGGAATTTGCACATT
>CAYOFB010000158.1:0-2199 GCA_964403145.1 uncultured Candidatus Bathyarchaeia archaeon | reverse complement strand
AGCCTAGCGAAGAGGAAGCCTATGTTAAGAAGGGTGTTGTAACGCTTGAAGGCATGGGCGGAGAGCAAATACCTCTTGAAAAGGTTGATCTTGTAATAATGAACCCTCCTTTCACGAGACAAGAAAGATTACCGAAACGGTATAAGGATGAGCTTGTAAAGCGCTTGGCGGAGTATAAGGAGCTTATACATAAGCAAATGGGGTTATATGGGTATTTTCTGCTTTTAGCAGATAGATTTGTTAAACCGGGTGGAAGAATGGCTTTAGTTTACCCGTCAAGATTTCTGAGGGCAATATCTACAAGGAAAATTCGAGAAATGCTAGTTAAAAACTATCGAATAGAATATATAATATCAACTTGGCAAAGATCAGCTTTCTCAGAACAGACAAGTTATAGAGAAATATTATTTGTTGCCCGGAAACTCAAAGATAAAGAGAAACAAAATCGAGCTTCTTTTCTTTGTAAAATTGTTGCTCTGAAGAAATTACCTAAAAATCTTGAAGATGCGCAAGCTTTTGCAAGGAAAATAAAAAATGTGAAGGAAATTATTTATGAAGACGATGATTTAATCCTAAACTCTATTCCGCAGAAAGAACTAGAAGCGAATGTCAACAATTGGTTCATTTACATTTCGTATTTTAATCCATCTATCATCAGGCTTTGGAATAAAATACAAGAAAGAAGCCAGAAAAAATTGGTATCTTTTAAAAAATTCCTTGAAGAACGAGATGGAGTAATATTAAGGGGAATCGAAACTAAAAGTTCTTTTGGAGTGCCGTTTTACAGGACTTTTATTGTTAGAGAAGAAAATAGAGCTAAAAAGACTTATGATGTGTGGATTGCAAAAAAGATAGATAAAGAACGTTTAGTTGCTGAACATAGGTATACGAGGAAAGAACTTCATATTCCTAATCGCTGTCTTTATCCAGCTATAAGACGCGCTTCTGGAATGAATATCATAGAGTTATCGAATGTTTTCGACTTTGTGATTGTTGATTCATTCCAAGACATTGAAGAATTTTTCTCAGATAAGAAAATCGCTGAAAAATTTAATCGAATTGCTCAAAAATGGAGAAAATATGTAATAAGTAGAGTTGCAAACTTTGTAATTTCCCGACGCTTTAACATTTCTGCACCAGGAACTGCGCTTCTTGCTTGGTTTTCAGAAGTTCCGATTACTGGGCAAAATCTGTGGAGTATAAAAAATGTACCAAATGAACAACTAAAAATCTTGGCGCTGTGGTTCAATAGTACAGTAAACATGTTACAATTGCATCTAAACAGAACCGAGACCGAAGGAGCTTGGATGGAGCTTAATGAATACGGATTAAAAGAACTGCTAATTCTTAATCCGGAAACTCTAACTGATGCTGAAAAACAAAAACTTCTAAACATATTCTCACAAATAAAAGAAGAACCATTCCCAGACATCCTAACACAACTAAAACAACCATTCGCCCCAAGAATTGACATAGATAAAACAATCCTTGAGATATTAGGTTTCAAAAGAGAAGAAATAGAAGAGATACTAAATTCTCTTTATCCTGTTTTGGCTAATGAGATTGAGCAGCTTAAAGCTTTGATGAAAGGCTGAAATCTACTTATAAATTGCCTTCCTCAACCCTACATCCACAAAAACTACACGCTTATTCTTTTCATCAATAACATAAATCAGCCTATACTTTCCAACCCTAAATCTCCAAAGCCTCTTGAATCGTCCTCTAAGCCTAATACCTCCGTATGGATTTCCTGAAACTTTCCTAATACCTTCTAAAATCCTTTCTTTCACATCATCTGGTATCCTCTTAAACTCACGGATAAAACTCTTAACAAAAACAACTTTATATTGCAAAATTTAATCCTTCATAAGAATATTTTCAATGTCTTCCTCAGATTCAGCCACTACACACTCGCCCTTCTTATACTCCTCCAATCCCCTCTTTATCCTCTCTAACCCTTCCTTATCCATAAGCTCCTCCAAAGTAGCCAAAATCTCCTCAATCTTCATAAAATGAACATACAACTCCTCAAGCAAAGCCTTCGGAACCGAAACAACATCACCCAAACCCAAACACCAAACAATAAACTACAACAAAATTTAATTAAGCTTCCGATGTGGGCTTGGCTGATTCTTGGCTTTAGTTCTCCTTTTCCCTTCCAGTTGGCCTTGCTGGCCGCTATTTGCTTAGGAGGTGATC
>CAYOFB010000157.1:0-2200 GCA_964403145.1 uncultured Candidatus Bathyarchaeia archaeon | reverse complement strand
GGACTATCAGACGCTAAGGCTCTAATTAATGCTGGTCCCTACTACTTTGTAACTTATAATGCAGATGCTAAAACTGCAGTCGTGAAGAAGAATCCGAACTACTGGGTTCAGAGCCCAATAATTGCTGGTATCGATGCTGCTGGAAGAATTGATCCTGAAACCGACTATCCATTCGACGTGATAATCGAGAATGTTGGGACAAAGGACAACGAAACTGGAGAGCTAACTCCAGTATCAATTGACAAAATCGAAATCTACGTTGACGGCGAATATGCAACTGAAATAGTGGTTGGTGCATCGATAGATCCGTTCGACTACTCAGCTTACAGCGTGCCCGGCTGGGTACTCAACTTGCCGGCTGGTCACCATCTAATTGAAGTTAAGGTTTATGAGACTGGTGTTGAAGAGCCACTAGCATACACCTATAAGCATATTGAGGTAACGCTGCGAGAAGACCTCAACTATGACATTAAGGTTGACGTTAAGGACATATTTGCGGCTGCCAAGGCGTTCGGTTCCTCTCCACCGCCATTCCCAGGCTGCGAGAGATGGGATGAAAGAGCAGATATAAACGACGACTTCAAGGTAGACGTTAAAGACATATTTGGCATCGCTAAGATATTCGGCTGGTCAGGTTAAAACCCCCAAAATTTCCCCATTTTTCTTTGCTTGTAGTCTAAGAAGAGAAAAATATTTTATTCTTATCCTGGGATGTTTCGGTTCTTACTCTATTCTTTAGTTAAGTGATGTTCTTTTGTCTTGGCAGCTTTGATAGAAGATTATTCCAGAATATTTAAATTTGTTTGCATCGCAATAGATAATTGAAAAGGAGAAGGGAGAAGGAAAATGAATATTAAAAAGTCAGTAGTATTCTTGATACTGGCGGCGATGCTATTAACATCGATGCTTCCAGTATTTGCAGTTTGGCATGAGCCAATAGCTATGTGGGTTGAGCCTGACTCGATCTCGTGGGATACTGCTACCGTGTCTGTTGGCTACAAATTCAACGTTACAGTATGGGTCAATGTGGGCACTCAAGAAGTAGGCGCTTGGCAGTTTAAGATGATATATGATCCCTCCTATCTTAGCTTCACAGGTAGAGCTGGCCTAACTGGAACTGGCGGTATGAAAAGCGAATTCTTCGAGAAGAGCGGTACCGACAGCTGGGGCTTACTTCTTGCTAGTGGCGCAGACTACGTTCAAGTAGCCGAGTCATGGAAGGCTGGTCCATATCCAACAGGCGATGGAAGTTTAGCATGGGTAGAATTTGAAGTTGTAGGTACGCCAAATAAGGGTGAAACACTCAATCTAAAGCTTGATATCTCCTCAAACTATCCTGACAACACATATCTCTTGAATCCAGACATGGATACGATTTCGATGAATGCGTTTGACTGTGAAATCACCTACTCTTGGAGTCCGCCTCCGGTTCCGACCTTAACTGTTGCTCCGCTCACAAGATTCTATGACCGCTACAGCCACTGGGAAGGCACAACGTTCACTGAGGATGTTATGCTTGACGATCTGGACGCAGCATGGTTTGTAACTAACGTGTCATGCACAATAACCTTCGATCCAAGCTTCCTGGAGGTTGTTAGTGTAACCTTTGATCCTGTATGGGACGTAGCAACCTCCTACACAATCGACAATAATGCTGGAACCGTAGATCTATTTGCTGAGACAAGCCAGAGCATTTCTGGCGATGTTGTTATTGCAACGTTAGAGTTCAATATTACAAGTCAGGGAACCTATCCTGAAATTTACGAGTCTGACCTTGACTTTGCCAGCTATACAGTCTTTGACCACACGATCAATATTACTGAGGTTTATGGCACCAATGTTGTGCCCGGCCACATAACTGTAGAGGGATTCTTGGCTGTTCACATGCCACATCTAGAAGTGGTACCCAACGAAGTAGTGTTCGGCCCAGAGCCTGTAGTAGGCCAAGAGTTCACGGTTTCGGTGGACATTAAGCGCCTACACTTCGCATGGAAGCTTATAGGCGTTCAGTTCAGAATGACCTATGACGACGAACTACTCGAAGTCGTTAATGTAGAGGAAGGAGACTTCTTCCAGCCATATGCGCCCTACGGAACATTCTTCTGCAGCTATGTAGAGCCAGACTACTATGGACCACACATACTGGTCGGAACAATGGTACTGCCCAACGCAATGGGCTACTGGGATCAATTCCCGCCTT
>CAYOFB010000156.1:0-2201 GCA_964403145.1 uncultured Candidatus Bathyarchaeia archaeon | reverse complement strand
TCTTTTTAGAAATCTTCTTTAGGGGATTACCCAACTGCTTTCTGCACCACACCTAGAAGGCCTTAAACTATGTTGGCCCATCTCGCGTCTTCGCTTCATTCTCATAGAATAGTGGAATATAAACTTTTAGCTCTGAAACTACAAAATTTTTCAACTGCTTTCCAATGCAGATTTCAAATTTTATTCGAGTTTTAATTTGGCTTGGCTATTAGTTTTATTCCTTGAAAATGGCTGATTAAAGTTTAATCCCCAAACCTAAATTTTCTCTATCTATCTCTAACATCTTTAACTAACTCTCTCAACAAATATTGCACGTACAGAAAATATGAAAAAGGAGAGGTTTATACCGAAGCCATTGCCATAAAGGCGTCTAATGTCCCTTTCATTAAGTCTTTTTGGGTGACAATGCCTACAATTTTTCCTCCTTCAGTAACCAAAAGCCGTCTAATATTTCTATCAACCATGATACTTACGGCTTTGCCTATGGGTGTGTTAGCATCAACAGTGATTAAAGGTTTACTCATAATTTCCCTGACTTTAACCTTCATACACGAAACATTGGGACAAACTTTTTTTAAGATATCTCTTTCAGTCACTATTCCAACAGGTTTTCCTTTTTCAGTTACAACCACAGCGCCTATATCTTTTTCAGTCATCACACGTATTGCGTCTTGACAAGAAGCTTCGCTATCAACTGTTATCAGAGGCTTAGACATCACGTTTTTTACAGCATAAACTATAGGCAAAATTTTTCACCACTTCCAAAATGTAGCTTATTCAAATTTAAGTTTTCGGAATCTGCCTAAGAACTATCATATGTACTAATCGTTTCGCATGCTTATTACTTTACTTTTTACAGAATTTAATTTACGGAAAATGAACTTTATGATAATTACAATCGGATTTTCGCTGGCTTTCCCACCCTTAACTGGTGTCCCAGCTTTACGGATTCCGTCCTATGTAAGAGCAATGTATATGATGGTTATGATTAGGTTCGAATTTACTTTTTCAATCTTCTCTTTGAAATTGTCCAAATCGTGAAGTTCTAAGCCGTATTTCTTTAAAGCTTCATATTGGGCTATACGTGTTTTAACGTGGTTATCATCATCCAAAGGCTTAAGAACAGCAATGGGATTACTTGAAGTATTGTTGAATGTAGGCGTGCTGAAGGAAAAGGCGGAATTTTTATCTGTTGTTGAGGAGAGTGAAAATGGTGGGTAAAAACAGAGAAAAATAGAAAAGTCGGTAAAATACCGTAAGGTTGAAAATGTAATCCGCGAACTCGTTAAAAAAAGGCTATTCAAGCAATAAAATATAGAGAGAAGCCTCATGCAGAAAAGTATATTCCGCGAAAGTATAAGGGCTAAGGTTAAACTGCGTCTAAACGGTAAACCAATAGCTGTTTACGGAACGGTGCAAGGTAAAAGCCGTAGAGTTGAAATGTCTGGAACGGGAAGAAGCCTCTACAACGCTATGCTTTATGTGGGTAAGCATCCACCTAAAAAGCGGTTTCTGCGGATTCTAGCTGATAAGATAATTCTGTTTCCTAGAAGATACCTAGATTTTGATGAGAAATGGGATGACCGCCCTAAAGTGATTAGTTGAATGGCTACTATCAAGGGCATAACTGATAATCATACGGTCATGGTGACTTAGATAACATGAGCTTTAGGAAGGTTAAGGGCTTGGCTGAATCGGCATGTAAACATTTTAGGCTTGGAGGATTCATAATCTTAAAGACAAGCCCTAAAAATTACCATGTTGTTTTTGATAGGCCCATGCGTTTTTGGAGTGATGTTTTGAGGGTTATTACATGGATTGCAATTATGTCCAATAACCCTAATGTCTGGAAGTGGGCTTGCATGCAAGCCATAAAGAAGGCATGCACCTTAAGGGTGAGCGAAAAACCAACCGAGAACGGAGTTAAGCCTAAGCCGAGAATAGTTTATCGTTACGGAAGCCAATACAGACAGATTAAAGCCTACCTTAAAAGGAGAAGGGAAATCCTGAACATTCTGAGAAAATTGAACGCTTAAATCCACAAATGCTCTATTTGTGCGTGTGATAATTTTCGTTGAGAGGGTTGGCTAGTTAGTTAGAGATAGAGAAAGTTTTGGGTTTGGGGATTAAACTTTATCCCTAAAATATAAATGGTTGATTCGTGTAAGTTGCTTAACTAAATCATGGAGGAAACTAGAGGA
>CAYOFB010000155.1:0-2202 GCA_964403145.1 uncultured Candidatus Bathyarchaeia archaeon | reverse complement strand
CATACATTTTTTAAACAGTATCATTAATTTCCTTAAATACCAGTATTCCAGGTGTTTAGTGTGAGTAGCCTTGTGTAACTGTTACGTTTTAGATAAGTTTATATACTTATTTGGCTATCTTGGTATTTGTGGTGAATATGGAGAGAAAGGAGAGAATGTTGAGAAGCGGTGAGGTTGCCGAGGTTCTCGGAGTTGATAGACACACCGTAGTTAAGTGGATTAAGGAAGGCAAAATTAGAGCGGTAAAGCTCCCAAGCGGAAGATACAGAATTCCTGAAGGCGAGGTGAGAAAGATACTTGAAGGAAGAAGCGATTAAATCATATAAGATTCCTATAGAAGCTCCGAGAGACCTAATAGAAGCATATTTCGAAGCAAGGAGGAAAGCATTAAGAAAGGTGCTAAGCCGCGTTACTTACTCTCAAACTGGAAAGGCCCACTTAAACTTCAAAGCCGAGGATAGGAGGAAGCTGAGGAACGACCTCCTAAAGGATTGGAGGCACTCAAAACACTATGTTGACTCAGCTATAAACTCAGTTATTGGATTGGTTAAGGGATGGATAAAACTATACAATCGGGGAAAAGCGAAATCTAAGCCAAAAATAACGAGGAGAACGGTTTACATTAAGAATACATTATTCAGCTATAGGAGTGGAATTCTAAAGATTAGCATCGAACCGAATAAAAGATATTTGGAGGTTGATTTGAGAACATGTGATTGGATTCCTAAGGATTTCGATAAGATTGGAGGACTAATTCTAACCGAGGGGGAGCTGATAATAACGGTTAAAAGGGAGATTAGATTTGAAAAGCCTAAGCGGTGGGCTTCATTCGACATCAACCTAACAAACATAACAGCTTTGGTTGATGGAAAGATAGTTAGATACGACTTCAAACGATTATACCATATACACAGAGTTTATGAGAAGATAAGGAAGAGAATTCAGAAGCTCTCCAAGTATAAGCCTAAAACAGGTAAAAGGTTAATGGAAAAGTATTCTAGAAGGGAACGAAATAGAGCTAAAGACCTTATGCATAAGTTAACGACCAAGATAGTTGAGAGGTTAAGTGAGGTGGAAAGCGGCGCTATACTTGAGAACCTAAAGAACATTAAGAGTAGGATTCTTCGTAAATCTAAAAACCTCAACCGTAAACTTTCGAAGTGGAATGCTAGAACATTTCAGTTCATGCTTGAATACAAGTTAAAGTGGCTTAATTTACCAGTTAAGTATGTTAACCCGAAGAATTCTTCTAAAACCTGCCCTCTCTGCTCTGGTCGTATGACGACCTATGAGGGCAGGCTAATGAAATGCAAAAAATGTGGATTTATTGCAGACAGAGATGTTGCAGCCGTTTTGAACCTTCAGATGTGGGGCTCAGGGGTTACCCCGAAAGCCCTAATAGCCCGTTTAAGGGCGATGACGGGGAAACGGTTGGCAAACAAAAACTTTACCAATTTCTATGAAAATCTACCAACTGTGAACCCCATTGGACATGTAGATTTTTTATCGAAGCAGGTGAATTGTTTCTAAGAATAATGAATGAAAGATGGAAGATGGCCGAAGCAGAAGCTAATGCAATAGCAAAACTTCTAAGAAAACATGGACTGGAAAAGGGTAAAGTGCTAGATTTAATGTGTGGTAACGGTAGGATTTCAATAAATTTAGCGAAACTCGGCTATAAAGTAGTTGGGATTGATATATCTCCCATGTATATAAAGGATGCTAGAAGAAGGGCTAAGGAACATAATGTAGCGGAAGATGTAAAGTTTTTGGTTGGAGACGTAAGACAACTGGACAAAGTAATTAAAAATGAAGGGAAATTTGATGCTATTATAAATAATTGGACGTCCATAGGTTACTACGATGAAAACGTGGATCAATTAATATTTAGTAAAGCTAGGAAACTAGCAAAGAAAGGGAGTATTTTAATTATAGCGAACTGTGCATCCAGAGATTTTCAAATAAAAATATTTCAACAAAAATTTGGGAAAAATTTGGCAACCTCATAGTTCTTCACGAAAATGAGTTTAACTATCAAACATCGAAACTAAAAAGCACTTGGCACTTCTTTGAGCAAGAAAATAACGACTTGAAATCTCTTAAAAAACTTGGACTTGAACTTAGACTGTACAGCATACATGAACTTATTGCAATTCTGAGAAAAGCAGGCTGGGAAACCATAGAAACATACAAAAACATAAT
>CAYOFB010000154.1:0-2223 GCA_964403145.1 uncultured Candidatus Bathyarchaeia archaeon | reverse complement strand
GTTCCCTAACAATTTCAAACTGTGAAATAACTGAAAACCTTAAAAGTGGAATAAAAATTGTCGGCAATTCCAACTTAACAGTAAACAACAGCAAAATAATGCTGAACGAAAACGGAATCTTACCAATAGACCTTAACACAGACTTAAGCCAACAGGTAACCATACAGAATACGGTTATATCTTCCAATTCTTTCAGCGGCATCCTCATAAACGGATCAGTTTGGAACCTCAACATCATAAATTGCAGCCTTATGTCAAATGAAGTAGGAGTATACGTTTCCGGAGAAACGAATGCGAATATTACTCATAACTCAGTAGCATACAATGAAATAGGAGTTCTTTATGATCATGTCTTTCATGCTTCCTCAATCAACTACAATGACATATACAACAACGCTCTCGCCATGCAATCGGTTAATAGCACAATTCCAATCAACGCAACATATAACTACTGGGGAGATAAAAGCGGACCCTATCACCCATCATTAAACCCCGACGGAAAAGGCAATCCTATTGAAAGCAATGGAATAGACATAGATTTCGTACCCTTCCTATCTCATTCAGTTCGCTATATTAATCAACCTCCAGTCGCAAGGTTACTGTCTGACAAAATTACTGTTGCGCCAAATCAGGAAGTTCTATTCATCGGAACAAATTCAAGCGATGACGGAAGAGTAGATTATTATCGATTTGAATTTGGAGACGGGGCAGATAGCGGATGGACAACGCTTTCGGCAATGACCCATAAATATTCTACGAACGGAAGCTATACAGTTAGACTTACTGTTTTAGATGATTTTGGAGCTAAAAGCAACGCGGCCGAAGTTACCATAAATGTTCAAAATCTCACCACGCTTGATGTTTCTCTTACACTTTCAACAAGCACAATTGATGTATTGAAAAACGTTTCCGTGATTGTTCAAGTGAAAAGCGGAGAAACACCTATAGAAAACTCTTTTGTTAGGCTTTTTTCAATAAAGGGAGGATATTTTGTCTCTGAAACTGGCTATACAAATGCAACGGGATATTTTGTCACAACCTTCACAACTCCAAATGTAACAAAGGAAACCAACATAATGCTCGTAGCAACAGCTTCAAAGGAAGGCTACGCTGATGGATCCTGCTATAAATATGTGAAAGTTTTACCTCCGCTTACAATCGACCTTGAAGTTGAGCCCAAGATTTTGAAGTCTGAGGAAACTGTAAATGTGGATGTATATGTTACTCATCTTGGACTGTCGATTCCAGAAGCCACAGTAAATATTTCATCTAATCTAACCGGAGTTTTCTCGGCCAGCGGAGTTACCGGTATTGATGGAAGATGTATGTTTAATTTTACAGCTCCGGCTGTAAGGGAGAAAACCAGTATAGCAATAACTGTCATTGCTTCAAAAGAAAGATATGCCGATGGAGTTGCCTATTCAACAATTATCGTAGAACCGAAAAATATGACGGTTCAAGTTAATGTTTATCCAGAAACGATATTTTCTGATGAAAATTCTACAGTCAGCATATACGTTTCTTATGAGGAGTGGCCTGTTGCAGAAGCCCAAGTCGACGTTACAGCTAGTATAGGCAGTTTATCTTCGCAAATAGAAACTACAGACTCTTATGGACAAGCCTTTTTTGTGTATCAAGCCCCTACAGTATATGAAGAAACTGTTGCCGTTCTAAACATTACAGTTTCAAAAGATGGCTATTCTGATGTTACGCTACAATCAACGATAATTATTGAACCAAAGGTTTTGACAATCGAAGTTGAAGCACATCCGGAGATAGCGATTTCAGAAAGTATGATAAATGTAAGCGTACATGTATCATTTAATGGGCAGCCTGTCCCTGGAGCGGATGTTCAGGTTACATCATCTTTCGGCAACTTTTCCGACATAGGCATAACCGACTCTAATGGAATTTGCACATTTACATTCATAGCTCCAGCAGTTAATCAGAAAATCAATGTAACAATTTTTGCAAATGCCTCAAAAATAGGCTACGTTCCAAGCAGCTCTTCCACGACAATAACATTAAAACCTGGAATACTTGAACTCGACGTGAATATTAACCCAATTACGGCAAATTCTGGAGAAACTATAACATTAACTGTGCACGTAAAATGTAACGATAGTGACGTGCAGAATGCGCTTGTAACTCTTGTGTCCGACTTTGGTAACCTCTCTCAGTATACAAATTCTAGCGGTTTATGCGTTTTCAGCTTTGCAGCGC
>CAYOFB010000153.1:0-2253 GCA_964403145.1 uncultured Candidatus Bathyarchaeia archaeon | reverse complement strand
GTAAAAAGGAAATAATACGGT
The DNA here is from genome assembly GCA_964403145.1 of uncultured Candidatus Bathyarchaeia archaeon. Classification (GTDB taxonomy): domain Archaea; phylum Thermoproteota; class Bathyarchaeia; order Bathyarchaeales; family WUQV01; genus CAYXFE01. Next base: position 2,232 of record CAYOFB010000153.1, on the reverse strand, counting down.
CTCTTAGTAAAGGAGCCCATAAGTGTCTGAAATCCTGATTTTGACTAGCTACGGGAGTGAAAAGGAAAAGTCCCGCCATTTGATTCCTGAGATGCCGTCAGAAGATATGTTGCTAAAAAGATTTGTAAACCGAGTTAGTGAATTAGATTATTAGATAATCACGCTTATTAAAACCGCCAGTCTCTACTATGTCCGTAGGATAATCGAAAAGTCTTTTGGATACAGGTTGTACACCAGCTCTTCTCAGCTCATCTTTGCTCAGCTTCTTTTTTACAAAGAAGATTATGGCTATTTCATCGGTTCTTTTGCCGCCTACATGCTTGTATCCTATTCCTATCGCTTCTGCCCTATACATTTTTAATAGCTTATGCCTATATTGCTTAAGCTTTCTTCTCAAGTCTTCCAATCTATTTATTTCTTTATTTCTCATCGATGTACCACCTTTGCACATTGCATTTGTGCCATGTGTATGTTATTTCAAATGCCTTTGATTTCTAGCATCTAAAACTTTCTTTTCCGCAACCACCATAAGATTTCACTCTTTAATTCTCTATAGGAAGGATTATTGACCTTTAGATAAGTTCACACATCAAACTCATTAAGATGTATTGGAACAGCAAAGGAGCTCCCTATATTTTCAAGCAGTCAATATCTATCTAAATCCTCGATCGGGCATCCAACCGAAAGTTCAAATCCTTCACAAGATTTCTGCAGTTGATTGAGGATTTACCATCAAATAAGTTGGTTTTGGGCGGTCGTTAAGGCATGTATTTAGCCCAGAACTCTATCAACTCCTTCATTATCTTGTCGAGTATTCTTAGCTTTCCATTCTTCTCAGTTATTGGGATCTTAAGCGAAGCGGCTCATGGCCTATCCAGCTTCGCATGTCAGGGCTATTACGATTATTGAAGTTGTTTCCGTATTTGCGTCAGCATATTCTACAGGTTCTCCGTTTGGATAATAGTCTGTTATTATTCCACCCGTTTCTCGGTCTTGCATTCTGAATATGGTTGCTATAAGCTCTTTCTCGAAATCGAGTGTCTGACCTAGAACCTTTGATGTGTAGATTAGTAGTGCAAGCTTGTATGTTGCATAGTATCCTTTTTCCTTAAAGTAGCTATCGTTTATGCCTACTCCGTCCCACATATCTTTAGCCATGTTGAATAGAGCTATTGCCTCATCGTCCTTTCCTTCCCGGTGCCTTGAAAGCGCCGCATATAGGAGCAGATCGGCGTACCCCTGCCAGTTCTCCTTCACGGACGCCCCATTCGCTATGTCAGTCTTTAATGTGTAGTCATTACTGTAAAGCGTGTATGAGACTGTCTCATTAAACGGTATTGGAACAGCGTCACCTATCACGGCTTCATGCTTGTAACTTATTGGCAAGCCTTGACTGTTTGCTGGAAGGTTGTAGGCCTCAGCCAATTCTATAAGCCTTGATCTTATGGCATTTGAGAGTTCCGGGTCATATTTCTCCAAGGCTTTGAAAGCCCAGAGATTATCGCTTACAAGCCAATATGTGCTCGGGGCAATTCTCGGGGCCTCGGCGATCAAGCCTATAGTTGAGTTGTACATGCTCTCCAAGAAACCGACAGCATCGTATATAATCGCGTGACTGATTAAAGAGGTTAATGAAGAAATCTGAGAATCCATACTCGCTATTATTAATGTATAGTTTATTATTACTCCCACCAAACTAATTACTAGAATTATGCATAGTACTGCCGTTACAATAATTATCCTTCTATTCGCAACTTTGTCCCTGCTCATTTTAATTTATGCTTATTTCTGAGACCTTAGATGTATAAAACTTTCTGACCCAATATATGTTTCAATTAGAGAAGGAGAGGAGTTGGAAAGCTACTGTATATGATTAGTGTTTTGACGATACCATTCAAGCGAAAGGGAATAAATGACGACATAGATTGTCATAAGACATTGTTTCTGAATTGTAGAAGGTTATGAAGCGGACAGTTCCATCTCCTACATTCTTTGATTTCGACCTTGGCTCATAGAATATATTTTAATCAGATTTTGGTTCTTCCGCTTATTTCGTATTATTCGATTATTGGAAAAATTTCCTATAGCTTCTAGGAAATTATATATAGGCATCATACATTCTACTTATCGAAATTCAAAAGTAGAAAAAAGATTATAATGTCTGGTGCAGGGACAGGATCCCTTATTTTCGTTTTGCTCCTTATCTTTATCTCTCATACATTGCACATTCTT
>CAYOFB010000152.1:0-2256 GCA_964403145.1 uncultured Candidatus Bathyarchaeia archaeon | reverse complement strand
AGGCTGGTAGAAAAAGATACCAATTAGGAATAGGTTTTCTAAGAACCTTGGGGCATTCGGTTTTCAGGGGAAGACCCGCCGTTATAATAGGATGGTTAAGAGAATGGTTAAAGAAAAGTAAGGAAGGTTAAAAATGAAGATTTTATGTGTTGTTCCATGCCTTCCAGAAGATTTTAATCCTAAAATGTTATTTAGTATTTTAAATCAGACAGTCCCCGTTGATATGATTGTTCTACTTCCTAAGAAGGTAGAAGGAAGAACCATCGCTGAGAAAGTTAGCAAAGTATTGAATGAGGCGTTAAGCCACATCAAAATTGAAGACTTTGATTATATATTACGTGTTGACTGCGACACAGTAATTCCGCCAAACTTTATAGAAGAGAACCTTAAAGGCGAACCAGACCTTTGCGGGCAGTCTGGCCATGCTATGCTAATCAAAGTTGAAGCTTTTAAAAAAGCCATGAATCTTAGACTTCACCCGCAGAGTGATGACGGATACCTAACTAAAAAATTTATGATGTTAGGCTTGAATGTTCAGAAATGGAAGGTAAAGCCAATACATAAGAAAAGACTCCATAGCCCAATAGAAATGTTTAGAAGAGGCATACTAAGGTATAAATATGGACATGAACCATTTCACATCCTTTTCGATTGGCGACACGACATAAGAAATATATTTGCAATTTTCGGATACTTCTATGCCCTCCTCAAAAGAGAGAAAAAATTCGATGTAGCAGATTATGTCTGGCATAAGCAGGTTAGGAGGCTTCTACAATTATTTTAGATGTCGGATGCGGAAACAACAAACGCGGAGACATAGGCATAGACATTAAAAGAAACAGCCAAGCGGATGTAATTGCTGACGCTCATCACTTACCCTTTAAAGACAATGCTTTTGAAAGGGTAGTTTCCGTGGTAGTGCTTGAACATTCACCTAATCCTCTAATCCTAATAAAGGAGTTGTATAGAGTCCTAAAACCTAATGGAGTCTTGGAGCTTACAACAGACAACGCACAATATTACAGATGGTCAGTTTTAGGCAAATTCGGAGCAAGACATGAAGACTATCACTCTGACCATTACATGATTTTTTTTCCCAAAAATGTTGTGAGGCTGTTTAGACTTGCCGGGTTTAAAGTCGAAAATATGAAGCTGATAAGAACGCGGAGAAAACTCGACTTTGTAATTAAGTTGCTCGTCAAAATTGGAATATTAAGAAGAGAAAGTCTATATTATCGCTTCAAAGTTATTGGGAGAAAATAAAGACAGGTGAGCGTCAAGGAGTTGCTAGAGTAAGATGACCAACAAAGTTTTGGACGATACGAAGCCCCCGAAGACTACATGACAGAAACAGATGAAGGTTTAGAGCCTTACACACCTAAAGTCTGGGTTTCGTTTTTGACGGGTAAGCGCCCAAGGGAACATGGAGTTAGAGCATTGTGGACATATAACGGAATACTAGAAAAAATCCGTTATCTTCCCGTAATTTCATGGATTAAAGGAAAGCGGAGAATTCTCAAAAAACTGGGCATAAAACCAAAGTTAGTTAATAGGTCAGATTACAGGTTCCCAACATTATTTGAGTTGATTCCTAATTCAAAGGCAATAAATTTCATAGGATACAACTACCTGACGGAAATGCGGGAACGTTTGCAGCGTATTTTTGGCGACAGAATCTTTAGGGCAAAGGGATACATAGAACTTTGTTGGGAAGGATGCTGGAAAACATATAACTTAATGTTTCGGGAAATAAGCAGCGACTGGAACCTTTTTGCCGTATACTTCGATATTTTAGACTGGCTTGGACACTTATACATAAACAAAAGTGTCAGAAATCTTCTTATACCATATCAAGTCTTTGATAGCCTAGTCTGTGAAATCAAAGAAACAGTTGGAGACGACATTATTTTTCTGATATTATCGGATCACGGTAGAGATAAGCAATAACAGATTAACCGGAAATCACAGCCATAATGCATTTTGGAGTTTGAACATTAATACCAATTGGAAACCAAAAGAAATAACAGACTTCTTCCATAAAATAATCGAATGGACAAAAGCTGAAACAACTAAGCAATTTCAAGTCAAATAGCTAAGCTTAGCAAGTTTTTCTAAGATTTTCTGCACGTTATGGTTTATTGGGTCGTGTTCCGTGTCTATTGTTACTTCTGGGTTTGTTGGTTCTTCGCATGGGTCTTATATTCCCGTCATATTCGTTATTTCTCCAGCCAAAGCCTTCCTATACAACCCTTTAGG
>CAYOFB010000151.1:0-2279 GCA_964403145.1 uncultured Candidatus Bathyarchaeia archaeon | reverse complement strand
ACAGTATTTCAGTGAAGGATGTGGGAACTACTGTTGGCATAGTGGTCTTCAGCGCGCAGGCACAATACTACAAGGAATGCAACGTAGAAGCAGCAGTGTCTTCCTAACTTTCCTAAATTTTCAGATTTTAAGAATTTTATTGCAATTTTGTTTCAGAATTAATTACTTTGTTCAAGAGGTATGTGTAGTACTGTTCTACACACAAATTATCATATCTTAATAATGCAGATTCTGGCTTCTGAGGAACAGAAAATGAAGAAAATATTTAAGAATAGAAAGGGACTAAGCACCGTAGTTACCACGCTGATAATCTTGGTAGTTTCAGTTCTGCTAGCGACCGTAGTCACCTACTATGCCATCAACATAACCTCAACAAGAGTGGAAGAGGAATCCTTGTCCATAAGGAAGGCGCATGTATGGGTAACTTCAGGCGGTGATGATCAGGCCGGTTTCGTTATAATAAACACTGGCGGAAGAGACGTAGTTATTGACAAAATAACTGTGAGGGGGCAAGAAATCAATTGGACTAATGTCTATTACAAGATTTCAAGCACCGCCCCTACATCAGACTTAACCTATCAGAACGAAACAACAATCAGTAGCTCATACACTCAAGCTAGCGACGACCTCGTACTGCCATCTGGTCAATCAATGACCGTCTATATAACCGACCCAGGAAGCATATCGCTTCAGGACGTTGGAACAACCGTCAGCATAGTGGTGTTCAGCGCGCAGGCACAATACTACAAGGAATGCAACGTAGAAGCCTACACTGGCTAAACCCCTCTTCTTTTCTTTTATTAAATTTCTCTTTTTCTACATCATAATTATCCAATGTGTAGTTTTGTTCTACACACAAATCATCATATTAATTCAAATAGAAGCTAATTTGGAAAGCCGTTTAGGATTTGGAGAGTTAAAATGGCAATTTCGGAAAAAGTGCAGAAGCTTTCAGAAAATTTTAAGCTTTCAAGTAGAGGACTCGCTATTCCAGTCACATTTCTAATTCTTTTCGTTTCTCTCATAACAATAATTTCAGCCACATACTATTTTGCGGTTGTGAGGATTAATTCAAAAAGTAAGTTGTTAAATGTGGCTGCTGCTGAGCAAAATATGATTTCGCTGGAAAATAAGGTTTCCAGCGTAGCATGGAACGAAAAATCGTCTGTAATCTATGATTTTGATGATTGCGGAGGAACTCTCAAAACTGAACCCTCAACTGTCAAATTATCTATAAATATTAGTGGAAACAGCCTTGACGAGAAGATATATGACTGTTATATCGGGAAAGTTGTTTATGAACTTCCATCGGCCGAGACAGTAGATATTGGCCTTTATTTGAAGGGAGACTCCCGCGTGATCGTGAACAAAAGTGGAAGCACTATGACCAAGCTTTTTATCATAAATGGAGCTGAAAAGCCTGAAATAATCCTCTATTATAGACCGATGGTTTCAATAGTTGAAGCCGGCCTCCAAGATGGAAAGCCGCTGAATATTTTGCGCATTTACATAATAAACATGAATTCTTCGCAAAGTTTCCAATCGCAAGGAGAAATCCCAATAAAAGTTTCATGCATTGAGATTATTTCAACTTTGAGAAGCTACAATTTTTCCTCCCAAATCAGCAGTCTAACCGTGAATGCAAGCCTTGATGGCGAAGAGGGGCAAGTTTCTGTTCCTGTTTCAAGCAATCAGAATGGAACGATAGTCCAAGTTGAGATTGTAGTATGTAATATCAGGATTGAGAGGGTGCAACGGTAATGCCTTCTATAGTTCCAAGCTATCTTTACACGTTCTTCGCGCTTATACTAATTGGCACGATATTGATTGGAACCTTCGGCTCCTTTGCTGTCTCTTTGAAGCAAATTCCGGAAGAAAAAATGTTGAAAAACATAGTTGATTATGTGGCCGCTGAAAGTATGGAACTGATAAACTGCGTTACTACCATGAGTGAGGAAGCGGCTGTCAAAGCTGTTTTGAATATTCCTTCAACAATAAATCATAAGCAATATTGGCTGAGGCTGAATACAAATTCGGAATACATATTTGTAGAGGCGGGCTTTGGCACCATTCCAACCAAGGCACGTTTTAAAATCTATTTGCCAGCTGACGTTTCAGCGTCCGGAGAAATAGTAAGCGGCTTTGGTAAGGTATTGTTAACTTGTCAACGAACAAATTCTGGAATTTATCTTAGCCTAGATTATCTGGAGGGATGAATATGAGACTTTTTGGAGGAAAAAAGAATAAGCGTCGATTTGACGAGAAAAAGAGAATTTCGG
>CAYOFB010000150.1:0-2300 GCA_964403145.1 uncultured Candidatus Bathyarchaeia archaeon | reverse complement strand
CGGCGGCAGACCTTTCAAGAAGCCTTGTTGAAAAGTTAAGAAAACCAGAGCAGAATGTGGAGATAAAGTTAATAGCAATAGTCCATTAGGCGCTATAGCTGGAACCTTTAACAAATTGAGCCTTCTAACTATACAATTGGATAAACAGTTTTGTTCGTAATTGGCGGGCCCGCGGGGAATTGAACCCCGGACCTGCGGGTTAAGAGCCTCAACCTAACCCCGCTTGGCGGTTAGTCCGCCGCTCTACCTTGCTAAGCTACGGGCCCTATGCAATATCAACATTTTAAAGGACAACAATAATAAGTTTACTTTTAGAGAATTTTCAGTATGGATAAGGCGGCTACTATTAGGAATGCTATTCCAGCCAGCCAAGTGCTTCCAGTGAATAGCCAAACCACAAATGCGACTATGGCTGCTGGAACCAGCATAAACAATAGGCGAATAACCATAATTATTATGAGGCCAATTATTATGAAGCCAATCAGCCCTAAAATTTCAATTACCACCATTTTTCCCGCTCTTAGATAAAAGCTTACGCGACGAGTATAAAAGCATATCGTCACGCTTCAGCGGAGAGAAAAATACAATCCTAGTTCGAATTTTTTGACAAATTGTACTTATAAGGGATAAGCTTAAGGTTAACGTAAATTTCAATGGCTGATAAAACTTATATATGCTACTTTTATGTAAAACAACTTTTGCCAAGGTGATTAGAAATGAGTAAAGTTGCTGCAAAATTAATAGTGTTGGTCACGGTCGTGTGGATAATCATTGCTATGACACCTCTTGTTATATATGGAGTCTCTGCAGAGTCTACAAATGCTATTCAAAACCCTAGTTTTGAATCCAACACGTATTGGGTGGCGCACTACTATACTTTTCTTGGAAGTTACGCTAAAGTTCAAGACGGAACATATTATGTAACAGGGAGCTATTCAGGTTTAACAAAAACTACAACTCCAAAACAGGACTTTTGCACCGCTTCACTTTATCAGAGTCTAAATGTACCCGTGCCAAAGCTGCGCTTATTCTCCTACTGGATAAGAAAAGGAGAAAGTGCTACAAGTGGATATGATAGCGCAGAAGTATATATCTATCTGTCAGATAACAGTAGACTCTGTTATTATCATGGATTTGACGGGAGTTCTCCACCTCCAGACGGGCCATCATGTAAATACATAGATGTAGGCGACACTAAAAAAGATTCCTTCGTTAAAATTTCACGAGATTTGTTCAATGATCTCCTCAATAAGTTCGGGGCCTCAGTGCTTACAAAAAACGTTACTGGAGTAGAACTGGTCTCACTTGGCCACATGGATCTGTATACTTACAAGCAATATGGTCAGAGAGTCAATTGGGATAACATTTTCTTGGAAGTCAACCCATTAAGGAAATGGACGTTTATGGTCTACATGTGTGGAGATAATAATCTTCATTCAGAGTGCTTGGCGCTTGTGAACCAGATGGAGATGGTTGGATCATCAACAGATGTAGCTGTCCTTACGTTCCTAGATGGAAGCGATACTAACGGCAACCCAGCCCCGCCAGGCGTAAACGTGCCGCATACATTTCCCGACAACTTGTACTATATAATCAAAGATGATGACTCAAATGAAATAAACTCTCCAGCTATCTGGGAAGCTGGCGAGGTAAACATGGGAGATCCAAACACTCTTGTAGAATTCGTTAATAAATGCGTCAGCTGGTTCCCAGCTGAGCATTACGCATTAATTTTAATGGATCATGGACATGGTTTTCAAGGAGTTATCCAAGATAATCGACCAGGGGCGTTCTATGATATTGCTGGAGACTGGCTTGAGATGCCTGAGTTGGAGGAAGCTTTAAGTTCGCTAAAAAATGATTTTGGAATCTCAATTGATTTGCTTGGTTTTCATGCATGCATCATGGGCCAAGTTGAGGTTGCATATGAAGTAAAAGACTTTGCCCAAGTTTTCGTAGCTTCGGAGGATCTTGAGTATACTAACAGCTGGCCTTATCACTGGATTCTGGGAAATCTTACATTTAATCCATCAGTAGACTCTTGGGAATTAGGAACTTTAATTGTGATGTGTTATGGCAATTATGCAGAGAAGTATATCCAGAATGTAACAGAGTATCCCCATGGGTCGGACATATCTGCTATAGATCTTTCAAAAATTAATAGTATAGCTGCAAGTATAAGCGATCTTGGAGACTGGCTTACAAACAACTTGGGCACTTACAAAAGTGAAGTAGATTGGGTTCGGGAGCACGTAAAGGAATACTATCATGAGAGCACAGGTTTAGACTCTGTAGATGCC
>CAYOFB010000149.1:0-2309 GCA_964403145.1 uncultured Candidatus Bathyarchaeia archaeon | reverse complement strand
AGAAAAACTTCCTAGATAGCCTATTTATAGGCTTTTATTATTTTTTGCGGAATCAGCTTTAGGTTTTCGCCGCAGTAGGGGCATATGTTAAAATCCGGAAGCACTTCTTTGCCGCATGTGGGACAAACATTTGGTTTTTTAATTTCAACTTTAATCTTCTTTACTTCCTTTCTTAGTTTCTCTATTTCGGAGTTTATTTTCTCAATTCCCTCTGTAAGCGGCTTTACGACGGATATTTCGGCTCTTACGTTATAGGTTAGGTCTCTTATTTGAGCTAGTAAACGGTTGTTTTCGGTTAGGGTTTCACTTATCATGTCCAGTATCGTCTTATTTTCCTCAATGAATTCTGATTCTAGCTCTGTCTGTTTCTTTGCGTCTGAAAGGATGTGATTTAGGAATCTTTCTATGGGGTTTTCTAGGGCTATTATGCATGTTATTCCCCAAAATATGAATGTTATAAATGCACTTGAGGAGAAGTAAAGAAGCGGATTAACGTTAAGCTCATTTATTATTGGATAGTTTTTGAGTAATACTGGTGCTCTGTCAAAGAACAGCCATAATGCAGCTTCAAGCGCATGTATCGCCGCTATGAAGCTTAGAGTACTGAAGACCCAGACAGCCACTCCCTTTCTAACCATGTTATTGCTCCCTTTATGATTAGTGTCGTGCAGAATATTTATTGTATCGCAATATTTAATATACTATTTCTCAACACTCCATATATCAAAACTTGAAATATACCCCAAACCTATCAGCTTTGAAAAAGAATGATTTCTTAGTTTTATTCCTCTACTATTTCGCGTAACCTTTATATCTAGGTAGATTTTGCTTCTAGGTGAAATAGAGAATTAAGTTCTATTATCCGGAGGGAGAAAAATGGCTTATTTAACAACTTCGGGTGGTCAGCCTATACTCATACTTAAGGAAGGAACCTCCAGAAGGAGAGGAAGAGAAGCTCAGAGAAACAACATTATGGCGGCTAGAATAATCGCTGAAGTACTACGCTCGACACTTGGGCCGCGTGGAATGGACAAAATGCTCATCGACAGCCTAGGAGACATAACAATAACCAATGACGGCGCAACCATACTTGACGAAATCGAAGTGGAGCATCCAGCGGCAAAAATGATGGTTGAAGTTGCAAAAACCCAGGACGATATGGTTGGTGATGGAACGACAACCGCTGTTGTTTTGGCAGGTGAACTTCTAAAACGGGCTGAGGAGCTGTTAGACCAAAACATTCACCCAACAGTCATTGTAAGCGGCTATAGGAAGGCAGTTCAGAAGGCAGTAGAAATCCTAAACAAAATAGCCGTAGAAATCAACCTAGAAGATAAAGAAACCCTCAAGAAAATAGCCCTAACATCCATGTCCAGCAAAGCCGTAGGAGCCGCAAAAGATCACCTAGCAGAAATCGCAATTGACGCCGTCAAGCAAATAGTTGAAGAACGGGGAGGAAAAAGAATAGCGGACATAGACAACATTCAAATCATAAAGAAGGAAGGAAAAAGCATCTTCGACACGCAGCTTGTCAACGGAATAATAATCGACAAGGAAGTCGTCCATCCAGGAATGCCAAAGAGGATTGCTGAAGCTAAAATAGCCCTTCTTAATTGTCCACTAGAGGTTGAAAAAACAGAGTTCAACGCTGAAATTAGAATACGTGACCCAACCCAAATGAAGGCCTTCCTAGACCAGGAAACGAGAATGCTGAAGGAGATGGTTGAGAAAATTAAGGCTGTAGGCGCAAACGTCGTTTTCTGCCAGAAAGGAATCGATGACATGGCGCAGCACTTCCTAGCCAAAGAGGGGATACTTGCCGCCAGAAGAGTGAAGCAGTCAGACATGGAAAAGCTTGCAAGGGCAACTGGCGGAAGAATAGTTACAAACCTAGACGACTTGAAGACTGAGGATCTAGGAGCAGCCGGACTTGTCGAAGAGAGAAAAGTAGGCGACGACAAAATGATATTCGTTGAAAAATGCAAGAATCCACGTTCAGTGGCCATTCTGATAAGGGCCGGCCTAGAAAGAATGGTTGACGAAGCCGAAAGGGCGATGCATGACGCACTTTCAGTGGTTTCGGACGTAGTAGAAAACAATAAGATTGTGGCCGGGGGAGGAGCAGTTGAAGCTGAAATAGCCAAACACCTACGCGACTACGCGACAACAGTAGGTGGAAGAGAGCAATTAGCCATAGAAGCCTTCGCAGAATCAATCGAGATAATTCCAAAGACACTTGCTGAAAACGCCGGTCTAGAACCAATAGACATAATGGTTGAGCTAAGAGCCGCCCACGAAAAGACAGACGG
>CAYOFB010000148.1:0-2316 GCA_964403145.1 uncultured Candidatus Bathyarchaeia archaeon | reverse complement strand
ATAGAGCAAGGCTTTGAATACCTAACAGAAAATAGACGGAGTTAAACTCTTCAGAAAGCCCAAATAAGTTCTCGAATGAGTCTATGCTTCTCTTTCTTTTCATTTATCCTTTTATAATGCCTAGCTTTTGTTCTAACTTGTTTATGGCAGTAGGGACACAGCAACTTTCCATTCTCGTTTTGGACAGCCTTTTCTTTCGGAATCCACTTCTGGCATGTTCTACACCAGTAATAATGATCGTAAAACCTTGAAACTGTCTTGTTTTTCGATTTAAGCATTCTAAAGGCAAAGTAGAACATTATTAATGCTGGAATCCAAAGCAAGCTTAGAATCAGAATGGATTTGGCTGTTAAGGAAATCATGTTCATGCAAGTTTGAAGCTGGAAGGCTCATTTAAACTGCATGGTGAAGTTTGTGAAGTTGATGGAAACGAAGCGTCTGCATATGAAACATTTAGGTTAGTTATATCGATTTTTACCCTTATCCCCCTCGGACTCCGCCGTTTTGGGGCGGAGTTCACGCCTTTTTTGTGCCGTTTTTTCTTAAATAATTTTAAATTCTGCTTATAATTGTATTACAAACCCTTATATTGGTCTTTTAAATTATAAAGGACTTTTGAGGGGAGTTTGAGTGAGGACTAAAGATAAACTTGTCTGGGCTTGGGTATCTCCAGCAATAAAAGAGGCTGTCAAAAAAATTGCAAAAGCCAAAGGAATAACTCTATCTGAATATGTGAGAAACCTAATTCTAGAAGATTTAGAGAAACGAGGTATTTTCAATGTTGCTCTGAAACCTTCAGAGAGGTAAGTCGGTTCAGTTAAGATTAAAAATAAAAAGGAGTCGGAAGTTATGGCGCGATTAAAGATTAACAGTCCCATGTATAAAAGGTTTGAGTTAATTAATTCATCAAACAGTATTGTTGAGTTAATTAATTTGATTGTTACATTAATTAATTATATTAATGTTACATGCTATGACTCATCAAGACACCAAGACAATCAAACTACTACTTCTCCTCTTAATGCTTCTTCAGTATTCAAGAGTTTCCAGGAGGAGTTTTCACATGGCTAACAAGAGCTTCAAGCAAATCTATCCTGAAGACTGCTATCGTGTCTTGCTTATGCTTAGCGGAAAAACCGGAATCAGCTTTCCTAAAACAGTCAACATTGTTGTCCGAGAAGGATTGATTAGACTTAATCCGTTATTGGAAAGTTTAGGCATTCCGACTATTCCGGAGGAAACAAGTTAAGCAGACTTGTTGAGTCCAAGACCATTAGTTAAACCGAAAGAGGAAGAAAGGAAACCAATACGGTTAGACCGCGAAACCTTGAAAGTTCAAGCTATTCTGGTAAGAATTAAGGAAGCTATCATTAAAGGAGAAGAAATTCCAGAAAAATCATTATCCTATGCAAAACAGAAAGCAATACAGCTCAGAAATGTGCTTCCAGAAGCAGAAGAAATTCTACAACTGATCAGAGAAAAAGAATTGCTTGAAAGAGTTAGGAGATGATTCTGATGAATGAGGAGAGAGTTCCTAAGTGGCGTAATGTTGGTTTTGCAGAGTTCAGTAAGAGTGGCAAGTCTGTTAGGATTTGGCTTAGCAGAAAATTCAAGGCTGAATACTGCTATGTTGGTGTTCAAGCTTTAAGGAAATTGCTTGACGGAAAGAAAAGTCGGGTTTCCATATATGTTTTGGGAGATGATAACACATGATGTTCAAGCTTACCCTAAAAGACTTACCTCTCCTCATAGGCTTATGGGCTGTAGCCCTCTTCATTTTTTGGCTAATTTTCAAGTTTGCCTTGAGAGGTGAAGCCTCAAATGGCTAGGTGGAGAAGCGTAGGCTACTGCGAGCTTTCACCTTATAGAAACAGCCTAAAAATCCGCATAAAAAACAGCCTCTATTATATTAGCCTACCCCAGTTGAGGGAGCTTCTATTCGGTAAAAGAAGGAGAGCCTACGTGAGAGTTCCAGCTGAAAGCAAGGCGAAAAGGCGACAGAGGAGCGTCTATGCCAAATGAGTGATGATAAGGGAGTTTCGGCGCATAAATCTACGCCGACACTAGCCAATGAAGGAATAGAACCCATATGGGTTAGCCTAGCCAAAGCAGGCTACGTTATTGAAGCCCTAGCTAAGCTTCTAGAAAGCAAGCATGGAAGAAAACTCATTCGAAAACTCATAATTGAAAATTTAGAGGAGATCCAAGAATATTTTGGCTGGAGGCTTCTAAATGAGACAGCATAGAGTCCGCCTCAAACCTCAACATTTAATCATACTTGAAGAGGCTTTATGGCAATACATCACAGACGGGATA
>CAYOFB010000147.1:0-2347 GCA_964403145.1 uncultured Candidatus Bathyarchaeia archaeon | reverse complement strand
TCGGCGGGCTCACAAAGACTGTTGAGAATAGAAGCGGGAAGCGGCCCATGGTTCTGGTCGCAGACACAACTAAAGAGATCGTTAAGGTGGAAGACGCTAGAGACGCCATAAAGAGAGGAATTATAACGAGAACAGTCAACCCTAAATGGCTAGACTCAATGATTGAACATGGCTATAACGGCGTAGCGAAAATTGCTGACAGAATCGAGTATATGATCGGATTATCGGCAACTCTTGGAGGAGTTGAGAACTGGATGTGGAAAAGTGTCGCCGAAAACGCAGTATTTGACGTGGACAGAGCGGAAAAAATGAAAAACGTTAACATTTGGGCGTTCCGCAAAATAATTAGGAGGCTTCTTGAGGCTGCAAAGCGGGGATACTGGAAGGCCGACAAGGAGACTCTTGAAAAGCTTGAAGAGGAATATTTGAAGACCGAAGAAATACTTGAAGAAGAAACTGGCGGGTAGCATTATGCCACATCACATAAGGTTTGTGTTCCCGTTTACCGCCATCGTCGGCCAAGAAAAAATGAAGAAGGCTCTCCTTTTAAACGCTATAAATCCGAGAATAGGCGGAGTTTTGATAAGAGGACAAAAGGGGACAGGAAAATCAACAGCAGTTAGAGCACTAGCAGAGCTTCTCCCAGAAATAAAAGTTGTTAAAGATTGCCCATTCAACTGCAACCCCGACAACCCTCAGGAAATGTGCGATTCATGCTATGAAAAATATGCCAGAGGGGAGCAGCTTCAATGGATTAAACGTAAAGTCAGAATAGTTAACCTTCCGCTAAACGCAACAGTCGACAGAGTCGTGGGAACACTTAATATTGAGAAGGCCTTAAAAGAGGGATTGAAAGCCCTCGATCCCGGTTTGCTTGCCGAAGCGAACCGCGGTATACTTTACATAGACGAAGTTAACCTGCTTGACGATTATGTTGCAGACGTGCTGCTCGATGTAGCAGCAAGCGGCGTAAACATTGTTGAAAGGGAGAACATTTCAGTTATGCACCCTAGCCGTTTCATCCTTATAGGCACAATGAACCCTGAGGAAGGCGAACTTAGACCGCAACTGTTAGATAGGTTTGGGCTTCAAGTAGAAGTTGAGCCTATAACGGATCCCGCATTACAGATTGAGATTGTAAAAAGAGTTGAAGAGTTTGAAGCAAATCCTTCAGGTTTTATAGCAAAATTCGAAGAAAAGCAGAGAGAATTGAAGCTAAAAATTGAAAGGGCACGCGAACTTCTCCCCAATGTTCAAATATCCGATGATTTGCTCCATGAAATTGCCAATATCTGCTCAAAACTCTCGGTAAGTAACAGAGCCCCAATAGTAATAACAAAAACAGCCAAAACCATAGCAGCGCTCTCAACACGTGTTAACGTAAACAAGGATGACGTTTTAGAAGCAATGGAACTTGCACTACCACACCGAATGAGAAAAAAGCCATTCGAACAACCATATATTCCACGCAAGAGGCTTGAAGAAATGATTTCGAAAAATAGTTGTAATGACAGCATAGGAAATGAATGTCAAAACAAGGAAGATAGAAAGAGCCCGCAGTCAAGAGAGAAAATATTCAAAATAGGCCGTCCATTTTCAGTAAACTTAGAAATAAAAGAAGAACGAAAAGCTCATACTGGAAAAAGTGGGAGAACAGCCAAGTCAACCGGAACTAGTAGAGGAACCTACATTTACAGTACAATACCGAAAGGCAAACCAAAGGATGTAGCCCTTGACGCAACAATAAGAGCTGCAGCTTCACGTTTAGCCGGTACACGTAGTATACCATTAAAAATTAGCGACGAAGATATTCGAGAAAAAATCAGAAGAGCCAAAACTTCCTCGCTTATAACTCTAGTTGTCGACGCAAGTGGCTCAATGGCAGCCCAGAAAAGGATGGAAGCCGCAAAAGGAGCTGTGCTCGGACTACTCTCTGACGCCTACCGACGAAGGGACAAGATAGCATTCATAGCGTTCCGAGGGAAAACCTCCCAAATATTGCTCCCACCCACGAACAACATAGATCTCGCAGAAAAAGCCCTAGCAAAACTTCCAACAGGAGGAAAAACACCTCTACCCCACGCCCTCCTTACCGCTTTAAACCTAGTCAAATCCCAACAAAGAATACACTCAAACACAATTGAACCCATCACCGCATTGATTACAGATGGCAAAGCAAATGTTTCCCTAGGAGGAAATATCCGAAAGGAGATAACAGAAATCTGCAGAAAAATAAGGGAAAACAACATTCACCTAGCCGTAATAGACGTTTCCGAAAATCCTTTCACACCAAACTATATAAGCGACATCATTGAAGCTGCAAACGCTAAACACATAAAGATAGAAA
>CAYOFB010000146.1:0-2364 GCA_964403145.1 uncultured Candidatus Bathyarchaeia archaeon | reverse complement strand
CATATCCTATTCCTCGGTTGGGTTTGATTGTTGTAAATGGATAGTTGGCTATTTCCGCTGGGGCGAGGGTTGCGGCGCTGAAGAATGTGGATTTTCCAACGTTAGGTTTTCCAACTAGCCCCAACAGTTTTGATCGGGATTTTTTTATTTCATGTGAGGACAATTCAGCTCGTCTAACTTTATTTCCTTCTGAACTAATAAGGATATTAGCTGGCAATGAGCTTACATCGCTTGATTGCAGTTGTTGCTATTATTCAAATTTTGATGTCCTCAAAATCTTCAATATTCTTATATCCTCCTTTTCTTCATTCTCTTATTGGAACTGGCAGTCCGATAGGGCGTGCAGAACTAGAAGTCCGGGAATTCAAATCCTGGCAGGCTTGCCAAAACAATTAAATTGTGAAGTTTCGTCTAGATTGTGAGCAGTTATGGGAATGACGGCTTCAAGAAATCCTTTCAGTGAATTGCGTAGTGAATGTGTAAAATTGCTTAGTGAAGCTTTGGAAAAGGTTTTTCCAGAATTTTCTTTCCCTTCGATTAGTTTGGATTTGCCTCCCAGTATGCAATTTGGCGAGTTGTCCTCTTCTGTCTGTTTTGACTTGGCAAAGAAGATCGGTGAAGAGTCTAAAAGTCTTGCTGAGAAAATTGTAAAAGAAATTGATGCTTCTGCTAGTTCTTTAGTTGAACGTGTTGAGGCTGCCGGTGGAGGCTACATAAACTTTTATGCAGATTACGCCAAGTTTTCGGCTCTGACGCTTGAGTCTGCAAGAAAATTTGATTTGGAATACGGTCTAGTAAAAACTGACAAGCCCAAAAAGGTTATTGTTGAACATACAAGCGTTAATCCGGTCCATCCAATCCATATTGGACAGGCCAGAAACCCCGTGCTTGGAGACGCACTTGTAAGAATTCTGAAGGCTAGAGGTCACACGGTCTACACGCATTATTATGTCGATGATGTCGGCAGACAAACAGCCGTAATCGCTTATGGCTATAAGAAGCTTGGGATGCCGCAGCCGGAAGGAAAACCGGACCATTTCATAGGCGTAATCTACACTGTGACAAATTGCATAACCGAAATTCAAAGGCTGAAAAGGCAAGTTGAAGAAGCAAAGAAAAAGAATGATTCTGAAGAATTGCAGAGATTGCAGCGTCAACTTGACGATTGGATGTCCGTAGCAGTAGAATTACAAACAAGGCATAAGAAAATTTTTGATAAGCTTTTAGACGAGATTTTGAAGGATGAAAATCCGGAAGAGGAGATTAAACGGCTTAATCGCGCCTATGAGGCTGGAGACGAAGAAGCGAAGAAGCTCATAAGAAGGGTTTGTGAACTCTGCCTAGAAGGCTTCAAACAGACTTTAAGCAGAGCCGGAATATTCTTCGACTCTTGGGATTGGGAAAGCGAACTCGCATGGACAAGTAAGGTTCAAAGCGTAATAGCCAGATTGGAGAAGACTCCCTACGTATTCTATAAAGGGGGGGTCCTAGAATTTGACGCGGAAAAAGTGGCTAGGGACCTAAACCTGAAAAGGGCCTTTAAATTAAAAGAAGACTACGAAATTCCCTCTTTGACTCTTGTTAGGGCTGACGGAACCACGCTGTATACGACTAGAGACATTGCCTACAGCATAGAGAAATTGCAGAAGGCAGACTGGGTCATAAACGTCGTTGGAATGGAACAGTCGCTTCCACAACTGCAAATAAAGCTTGCCCTCTGCGCGCTTGGCTACGTCGATTACGCAAAGAATCTTACACACTTCGCCTATAACCTCGTAAACTTACCGGGCTATAAAATGTCGAGTAGACGAGGCCGTTACATAACATTCGACGAGGTAATGGATGAAGCCATAGAAAAAGCCTATCAGGAAGTTTCTAAGCGTTCTCCGCATTTCTCAGAGGAGGAAAGAAGGAAAATTTCAAACCTTGTTGGCATAGGCGCCGTAAAATACGCCCTAATCGAGGTTGACCCAGCAAAGCCCGTAACATTCACTTGGGAAAGAGTCATAAACTTTGAAAGAAACAGCGCCCCTTACATTCAATACTCGCATGCTAGGGCGTGCAGCATACTAAGAAAAGCCAAGAAAGAAATAGAAAATCCAGACTACTCGCTTTTAACTCATAATCTAGAGAAGGAGCTTATCCTAATGCTGGCGAGATGGCCGGAAATCTTCATTGACGCGGCTGAAAATCTAAAACCGCATAATATTGCGGAGTTCGCCAATGCGTTAGCAGATAAATTTAACAGCTTCTATAATGCCCTACCGGTCATAAAGGCGGAGCCATCTGAGCTCAGCGAGGCTAGGCTGGCATTAACAGATGCTGTTCGCATAGTTTTAAGAAACTCATTGAATCTAATAGGCA
>CAYOFB010000145.1:0-2372 GCA_964403145.1 uncultured Candidatus Bathyarchaeia archaeon | reverse complement strand
AGCCTAGCGAAGAGGAAGCCTATGTTAAGAAGGGTGTTGTAACGCTTGAAGGCATTGGTGGGGAAGAAATCAAGCTTGAAAAGGCAGACGTAGTCATAATGAACCCACCATTCACAAGACAAGAAAGACTGCCTAGGGAATATAAGGAGACCTTAATGAAGAGATTGTCAGAGTATCGTGATTACATTCATGGTCAACTTGGACTTTACGGCTATTTTATTCTTCTTGCGGATAGATTCACGAAGCAAAACGGAAGAATAGCGTTAGTTTTGCCAGCTACGGTATTAAGGGTGGAATCTGCACGCAAAGTTAGAGAATTATTAGTGAAGAATTACTGTATCGAACATATCATAACTGCGTGGGAACGCGCAGCCTTTTCAGAAGGGGCTCAGTTTAGAGAAATTTTACTAATTGCAAGAAAGACAAACGAAAGAAATTCAAAATGCGTCGTAACTGCACTTAAGAAATTGCCAAGTTCAACAGAAGAAGCGAGGCAATACGCTCAGGTAATTCTCTCTGTAGCGTCCAAACTTGAGGCGCATGATGTATTTGAAAATGACACAATGATTGTCCGAGTAGTAACACAAAATGAAGTTAAAGAAAAAGTAGATAATTTGTTTGCTTTGATTTCAACTTATGATTTGAAAGTTTCCATAAAAATGGAAGAAATATTTGAAAAGGCATCACCTAATCTTGTTACCTTTAAAGAATTTCTTGGAGACAAAGGAGAAATCTTCGAGTTTGATTATCGACCACCTTATCATGGAGCATTTATCGTCAAGCCATTTCGGGCGATAAAAACAGTTGACAAATGGATAGTGAAAGAAGAAACAACAAGCGGATTACGTGTCGAAAATAGGTTTACGAAGGAAACATGGAGCATTCCCTTAAAAGCTTTAAAATTTGGTCTGAGGAGGCCAGCACGCACTGAGCTAATTGACTTAACAAACGAACTTGACTATATAATAATCTCAGAATTTGATGGATTGAACAAATTCTTAGAAAATCCAACCGTTGTTAAGCGGTGGCAAAAGTATGCGTCGCATAGGCTTGCAAATCTGCTAATATCAAGAAGATTCGACATTTCTGCATCTGGAACGAGACTAATCGCATTTTACACAGATAAACCCGCTGTTGGCGTAGATATGTGGAGCGTTAAAGGTATAGAAAGAGAAGATGCGAAAATTCTCGCCTTATGGTTCAACAGCACACTTAATCTTCTCCATCTGCTTGTATATAGGACAGAAACAAGGGGAGCATGGATGAAAATCCACGAATATATGCTAAAAGAAACGTATGTGCCAAGCTTAAGAAAAATGTCTAAAAAGGAAAGAGAGTCCTTGCTCCGGCTATTTAATAAAGTCCGCAATATAAGTTTTCCAAGCATAGTAGAACAACTCAAAAATAGATTCTGGGCTAGAGAGACTGTCGATAAAGCGTTCTTGAAAATCCTCGGTTTCAATGATAAGGAAACGAAAGAAATTCTAGACTTCCTTTATCCTGCTTTAGCTAATGAAATTGAGCAGCTTAAGGCGTTAATGAAAGGATAAAATAGCAATTGGAGAGTGATTAATTGAATGAAAAGTCCAAATTTTTCAATCAAAAAAGAGTGACAGCCATTTTTCTTTCATTATTGATAATATTGATAGTAGTGGCATTCTTTGTTAGTTTTCTATACGGTTATGAAAGCGGCAGGCAAGATATCATTCATATTATTTCTCATCATAGAGAAGTTTTGCTCAATCTCTCTTCACCAGAAATCCAAACTCAGCTGAAGCAGCTATTTCCAAGAAAGCTTAACTACACAGAATTATTGCTGTGGGAAAGTGAAAGACTAAATTATACTACAAAGCAGATAGAAAGATATACGAATCCTCTTGATATATTGGACTACGGATTAGGAAAATGTGGCGAGTTTTCAATTCTTTACGTTGCAATTTGTCTTGCAAACGATATCCCTGCTAGATTAGTTACCGGGGTAACGGTTGATCATGCATGGGCAGAAGTAAACCCATCCAAGGATGGCGTTACATGGATTCATGTAGAACCAACAGATTCATGCGTAAGACTTCAACATGGAAAAAGCATATATGATGAACCAGCAACAGTGAACAACCCATCTCTATATCGAAACAAAAACTTCCAAATAGTATTAGCCTTTCAAATAACAGAAAACAGAGAAGTAATAATTATCGATAGAACCTCAATACTACACTTCCTTCTAAATTCACGAACAAAAATTCAACAAAACAAGCTTACACTGCAAATCTAACTTTTCATAAGAATTCTTTCAACATCCTCATCGGATTCGGCCACTACATATTCACCCTTCTCATACTCCTCTAATCCCCTCTTTATCCTCTCCCATCCTT
>CAYOFB010000144.1:0-2384 GCA_964403145.1 uncultured Candidatus Bathyarchaeia archaeon | reverse complement strand
TGGTTTCTTATCCGCAAATGTGTTGACCCTGAACCGTCGCATGGAAGCTGGGGAAATGAAGAACAGAGTGGAGCAACAGAAGTAGCTATAACAGATTCCGCAACCGGGATTGAAACGCTTTCAAGACTATACAGAGGCCTAAACTTCACAGACATTGCAACGGGCCAGGAATCATTCAGTAGACCATACCGCCAACTCCAAATTCCGGAACAAGCGTCAAGCCTTGAACTTTTACTGAAAACTAGGAACTTGAACTTAGGAGACATCGCTGCAAGTTTAGAAATCATAGAAAGGGCTAGACAAATAGGCGCCATTACAGATACGGCTCAAAGCCTAGAGCAAATTCTAAAACAAAGATTTATAAGCCTATTCGATGCGGCGGCTGGAGGAGAAATCACAGCTAAGCCTATACGGATGATAATATTGGCGGATGAAGCCTTAAGTCAAGAAATACTAAGCAAACTGCGGGAACTTACAGCAATAACCGACTCTGCAATAGGCATAGAATACGTTAATGTAGGAGCCGAAGGAGCCATAAAAACAATGATATTTCTCCTAATCGGCGATTTAGCAATACAAATTTCTGGAGACTAAAATGAGAAAGAAACTGCAACCTAAACTTTCAAGACGAGAACAGCAAGATCTGATGGATAAGGCTGTGTTGCAAAATCTAGCTAAGGTAGATTATGCAAGATGGACGGAACTCGAAAAGAGAGTCTTAAGAATAAACGAGGAATTTGTTAGTTCTCATAGATTTCGTTTAAGGATGAAATATTTGCTTGAAAGAGGATTAATTGAGAGAATTAACAAAGGTGTTTATAGAATAACAGATGCTGGAAGAAAATATTTAGAAGTGCTTAAGATGATTTATGAAAAATGAAGTTTTTAATTTGATTTCAATCTTTTTATTGACTCTACCTGTTGAGGGAAGAATCGCTCCAATTCATTTATTCCTTTTTGTAATAGATTTTGGTAGACTTCTTCATGATGATTTCTGAGGAGATTCCATGCCTCCTTTGGATTTCTTTGAACCCTATTTAATGTTTCCACCAGTATTTCATTGTTGTTGGTCATTTCTTTGAAAAATGAAAGTAAATGATCTTCAATTGTATGTTGAGTATAGGAGGGATCATCAAGTCCATTCACTGCAACGATTAGTTCAAATTGACGTTGAGAATGTGTGCAATCATATATGTAAAGTCTACTTTGTTCTTCCTTTAAATTTGGAGTTATTGCATGAGTTCTCATTTTTTCTTCTAACAGCGTTTTTAGGTTGGCTAGTTCATTGCTTTCTTGGTCTAGAGAAAAGACTAGTTTTTCTATGTTTAATCCCCTTATTATTGTTGGAATATGAGGTATTGCTCCTTCGCGGGTTTCGACCGTTGTAGTGATTCCAATAGAATATTCTCCATCGAATTTGTGTGCAAGTATAAGATATACTACACCGTCTTGGGTTCCATTACCTACTAAAATTAATTTATTAATTCTTTCAGGAGGTGCTAAGGGTATTTTCAGTTTTTTGTGCCATTTAGTTATGCTTCTAGTGAATCTCCAACCTAGCGGGGATAAAATTCTGAGTCTCATAGGAAAATTCCTCTCTGTCTTACGTCTATTCCAGCTTTTTCTAATTGTTCCAGTTCTTCTAAGGTTAAATCTTTATCTTTCAGAATGCCTTCCCGCAATTCCAAAAGTTTAATTCTTGGATTATAGTCTTCTAGCACTCCTGCAAGTATTTTAGCGGCTTCTAAACTATGAGTAGTAACGAAAAGGTCAGTATCTTTAACTGTGTCTGCAAGCCACGACGCAAGATAGGTAAGAAGAGATGGATTCATGTGTGATTCGATGTCATCGATTAATAACATTTTGGGCTTGATATGCTCATAAAGAAGAGCTAGGGCTACAAAAACTTGTGTTCCACTTCCAACATCACCAAACCTTATTCCACGCCCCATTTTATCTCTAAAGTATATCGTTTGGCTTCCTCCAATAAAGGGTTCCAAAAGAAGATCATTAAAATCTGCGCCCACCGCTTCCGAAATCCTCTGAGCGACCATAGAAGTCATACCAGATGCTCTTAAAGTGACCCATTGGACACTGAAGTATTGACATATAAAGTCTAAAAGTAGCGGATGAAAGAAAACGGCCTCACCAGTAGATGAACAGTACTCAACAGTTCTTATCCTCAGAGGCAATGGAAAAGGTTCTCCAGAAGGCCTGACCCCTAATAAATAATCTTCCACCTTTTGGCTGGGCGCTTCTTTATGAATGTACCCTAAATAGTATTCTCTTTTATCTTTTAGAAGTATATTTATTATGTCATTTTTAGCAATGAACTGAAGGGATACTTCTGCTTTTGTGTCCTTCTGAAAAGTGATAGCCGCCTT
>CAYOFB010000143.1:0-2404 GCA_964403145.1 uncultured Candidatus Bathyarchaeia archaeon | reverse complement strand
GAATGGGGGGAGTCAGTTATAGAAACATATGGCTTTATTAAATCGAGGAGGAAATTTTTAGAGATTATTGGGAGAGGACACATCGGACTAAACTTTGCATTTAAATCTGCAGGCACAAACGTAAAGAAATACGATTATGCTATTACAAAGCAAGTGGTTTTATCTAATATCTTAGGAGCTAAGGGGGATTTATTGCCTTATGAGTATACATTCATAGACGAATATGATTTGGCATCTAAGATCGATCAAATCTTCGATAGGGATTATCTTAAAATGGGGGAAGAAAACGCTTTGTTTGCTCACAAACTTCATAAGAAAGCTAAGGAGAAAATAAAGGCAAAACTTCTAGAAATAGTTAAATGAAAACAAGAAACTGAATTTATTGGGGCATATTGCTAACTTGAAAAAAGTTAGGAATCAAGCAGAGTCGACTACAGAGTCTTTACTGAGAATAAAAAGCATTAATGTGATTTTATATACTTACCTTACAAATGGAGAATTCTGGATTCATTAAGCGCAACCGCACAAAAGTAAATTAACACGCTTACTTAACGAACTAATCTTGCTGAATATTTTATTGTGTTTAGCTACATTATCATCGCCTTAATCTTCTCATCGCGTAATAGGGAATCTTAATTAGGTGTAAGACCTTCATTTTGTATTTCTCTAACCTTATTATTTTTGCGACTTCTTTAAAATTGTTGGCCTTTAAGGCTTTGGACCTGCTTTTAGGTTTTTTTAAGTTCCCAGAAATAATTCTGGGGTTACTTTTTGTTGCGGTTTCCAGCGGCACTTCAAACGCTTTAATACCCTTTAAATTTTTTAGTATTCTTTCACCCTTTTCGCTATTCACTAAGACCACAGAAACACCTTTCTCATTTTTCAGATTCTCTGGGGCGCCCCAAAAGTCGCCAAGAGTTAGGTCGCCTTGTCTTGGAACCTTTGAGAAAGGGCATGCATAGCATATATTATTCAAGTACAAATTAAGCAAATAACCTGCGTAAAAAGGATTGTTAGAATATCTTGATGAATAAAAGCTACCATCTTCAAATTCAACTTTGACTTGATAATCGCTCCATCCTAATTCTTTATCTCTAAAATTAATACTCTTTATTTTCTTACCTCCAAAAGCATATTTCAAATATTTATGGAAGACTGCTAGCGAGGGGACTCCATGACAAACTACGTCGATAGTGCAAAGCCTCGAATCATCAACATTTAATAACTCGATAAGTTTACTCAAGGCTGCAATTTGGCAAGGAGCCCCAGAAAAAAGAACATCATTTCCTTTTTCAAGGTCATTTAAAGCTTCTCTATAGGAATTACCAACATAACTCGGAACATACTTAGAGCCCCTCATCCTTTCAATGGCCTCTTCGTCCGTTGCTCTATAATGCACGGGAACACAGTTTTTGCCCCAAACAACGCCATAAACAACGCCACCCCTCCTTAAAAAATCAATAGCTAATTCACTAAAAACTCCACCTGAAGAACTTTTCATTCTAATTTCTTCATTCATGCTCCAAGCAGCATAACATATCGGAACCTTATACCTTTCAATTTTTGGAGCAGATAAAACCGGGCAGACCTTTTCACACAAACCGCAATTATTACATTTCTCATTAACATAGGGAACATAGAAACCTTCTGAGCTCAGCTTCATTTCTATAGCTCCTTCAGGACAAACATTGTAACAGGCAAAACAGCCAGCGCAACTACCTTTAAGCTTGTCAATTACTGTCACTTTAATGCCTCCAATGCCTTTCTTAGAAAGTTTAGCGAACACCTTTTCTTGTCTTCTAGTAGTTCATTAACTCTATCCCAGTTGATTGTATCTTCAAAACTTAGGTTAAGAAGATCTTTAGGATTAACAATGAACCTATTTCTAAGTCCTAAGTCATCCAAAAAGTCAAGAATCCTTGAGCGAGGAGCAAAGGGTGTGGGATCTACAGCATAAAATGGCTTATTGAAAATAACTGCCAAAAGTGTACCATGAAAAGAGGATGAAACAACAAACTCCGCATTTTTAATCAACCACAAGAACTCTCGCGGACCATAAGTATAAAAGGAGAAGCAATTCTTCGAATAGGAATATTTCACAAGATTTAGAGTTTTTCTTTTTCCAATCTCTTCTACTATAGGCTTTATTTCATTAGAGCGGTATAAATCATAAACTAAAATGTAGGGCGGCTCAACAAAATTTACGGGTTTCTTGGCTATACTCATCCACTCTTCATCAGATAATAGAGCAGTAGGATCTAAAACAACTTTCGGCCTGATTCGTGTACAATGTTCTATTGCTCTTGCGCTCTCTTTCTCTCTTACAGATAAAAAATGAAACTTAGGAATGTATCTCCGGAATAAGGGCTGAGCCCATTCAGGAATCTTTTCTCCGACGCTTGCA
>CAYOFB010000142.1:0-2417 GCA_964403145.1 uncultured Candidatus Bathyarchaeia archaeon | reverse complement strand
TTCCGAATGGTAGCCTAAAATCTAGGTTGGGTAGTTTTTCAATTACATAGCCGCATGACCTGCAGATTACCTCGCCCGTCTCCGGATCCTCAACTATTTCGGCGCTTAAGCATTCCGGGCAGAGCCCATAACTGGACTCTTTCGAGTTTTCCTCCAGCATCTTTTCTAGATACATCTGATAATCTTGCAACTCGCTAATTGAAATTCCAAGTTTCTCGGCAAGAATTTGTTCATCCTTTATTCCTTCAATCCATCTAAGTCTATATAGGCGCCGAAGCTTTTCAAATGACTCCTTAGCCTTTTGCAAACCCGATCACTTTGAACGGCTTGGCAAAACATTAAAAAATTGAGAAATGTGAATAATTAAGGGCTGTTGGACAATAGTTTGGCCAATAGGGGATCAGCTTGGCTAAGAAATGTATAGTTAAAGTTGTTCTGAGCAGACAGCAGAAGCAGATTCTTGAAAGAATTGCGACGAAACTTGGGATGAGTGAGAGTGAGACAATGCGGGTGGCCTTCCTTGAATACGCAAAGAGTTTGAGTCTAATAAGTGAGAAGCTTCACAGCTAGCCACTAAGTCTAACCATTTATCCACTAAGATGGCTTGTTAGGAGGATATGTGGCCCTTTAATTGTTTCTGCCAGCAGAAATTTCTCCCTTAAAATGAAGCCTAACCATACTGTCTGATCGTTTGATTTTACATCGCGGTGTAAATTAGATTTAAAAGTTTGCTGGCAGAAAATTTTTGCTATAGGGCGTTTCTGCATGCAGAACTAATTTTTCTATAGTGCAAGAGGTTACATTTCTATGTTTAAAAATGTGAAGAATTTCGGTTGCGCTGTTATTTTTGGTTTTGGCTGTGGGTTATGAAGATGATGGACTAAGGCTTTCCGCATTTAGGTATAGGGGAGCCAAGCTGAATCGGGCTATTTTTGAGATTCTCGCCGTTGAGGGCCCTCTAACAGCCTATCAAGTGTACAAGCATATTAGGAAGAGGAAAGAATTTGAAGGAAAGTACTATTCCGTAGTTAATAGAAGGATTAGAAAACTTCGAGAGCAGGGCTACTTGAAAAAAGTTGGCGAAACTAGAACTAAAGCCGGATTTGAAGCATCCCTGTATGAGCTCACGGCCAAAGCTTATTTAGCTCTGCTTTTGAAAAACCTAAACTTTGAAACACTTCTAGAAAGAATTAACGAAAAAACAGCGCTAGCGCTCATCGCAGAACTAATGAAAGTGAAATATATGTCCGTTTTCTGACACTGTGCACTAGTGAGGCTTCTAATGCACAGTGTGCATTTCCGGAACCCGAAAATCCATAAACTTTTCTTTTAACATAATTTCGGGTGATACAGCTGCGCTTTGCTGAACACTTGCACCCATGTAAGCGGTATGATAAGCAAAAGCGGCCAATAGAGCCTCTCTCGATTTCTCAACCTGGAAGGTACAAAGGTGGCGAGTGGGTTTATTGTCCTAGATGCGGAACTAGGCTGAATTCTAATGTTTGTCCGAAGTGCGGGTGGACCGTGCAGAGTGTAGTGAAAAGGGTTGAGGAGTGGAATCGTAGATTTTGAGATTGTGCATTTGTGTGCAAAAGTCTGCTGCTGTAGATTTGCTGTTTAGGAGTTTCCATAAACCTTTAAAAAGAGGCTTATTCGCGCGCAAAAACGAGGAAAGCCGTTTTCAAGGAATGGAAGAAACGGATGCGCAGGAATACATACATACACATATATCGGAAGAAAAGAAGAAGAGAAGAATAAATAGATTAAATAAGGTTAAGGTTGGCTTCTATCTTGACCGTAAACTTGTTGAGAATTTTAGGGCTTTAATCCAAAAGAAGTATGGAGAATACCAGAAGGGCTTGCTTTCCTATGAGGCTGAAATGGCGCTAAGAAACTGGATAGGGCTGCACACAAATGCACAATCTGAAATTTTGAGAAATGCGCCGAATCCCACGCCTAAAGTAATTCTTGTGTTCAGCCAAGTGAAGGATTACTTGCTGAAAAACTACTATTTCGAGCTTAAGCCCGGCCAGCAGATTCCAAGGATTCATCTAGAGAATGCGATAGTGGCCGTTAGGGGAAGCGATCCAAGAACCATAAAGAGATGGCTAAGAGCATTCCATAAAATGGGGCTAATCAAGCCTGTAACGTCTGCAACTTGGGAAATACTCTAAAGCGTGCCCAAAATGAAGCCGCAGGCCCCAAGCTGCCCACAATGTGGTTCTGATCGTGTCTGGAAAGACGGGGTGCGCCATTTGAATGATGGTGCTAGTGTTCAGCGTTGGCTTTGTCGTGACTGCGGCTATCGCTTCTCAGACCCCGCAAAAACCTCTAAAAGAAAGAATCTGCATAGTTTTTATTGCCGAGTAGGCGTTGCGGGCTTTGGGCCCGCTTCGAAAAACTCGGCCAAGGCCGTG
>CAYOFB010000141.1:0-2423 GCA_964403145.1 uncultured Candidatus Bathyarchaeia archaeon | reverse complement strand
CTAATATCAGCCTTAACGGTTACTAGGTCGGTAACCATAACATCCTTAACCTTCAGCATATACTAGTCCCCAAATCAACTGTTATCAAAAACTTAAAAGGATATCGCCCATCAGACAGGAACTTCGGGTTCCTTTATATCTTAAATACCCTATTTTTCTAATTTGGTACTTATAATTCCAACTACGGCTCCAAAAAGGCATACCCATGGAACTGGTGTGAGGGATAATGGTGCGGTCAGATAATCTGAAGGAACTAGACTAATGCATAAGACAATTATTACTGTAAATATTATGCTTAAGGTGGATGTTGTTCGAATGATGCCTTTAGCCAAATTATAGCCCAATATAAGTAGGAACCCCGCGAATGTTATCAAGAATGCAAAAAATATGAGAAAGAACGATATCATGGTAACAAATTGATTATTTAAGATATAGACGAAAAAATTGCCTAAATTGAAGCCAGGTAGTTCTAATTCTCCTATAGTAAGCCACGGTAGGAAGAGCGAGATGAGAGATATTAAACCAC
Source organism: uncultured Candidatus Bathyarchaeia archaeon (assembly GCA_964403145.1). Classification (GTDB taxonomy): domain Archaea; phylum Thermoproteota; class Bathyarchaeia; order Bathyarchaeales; family WUQV01; genus CAYXFE01. The sequence continues at coordinate 1,897 of CAYOFB010000141.1, read as the reverse complement.
CTATTACCGCCGTGAAGCCTTGAATCAATGCATTTTTTGGACGCCCTTTGTATCCCATATAATACGCTATACTCAAAGCACTGGTTATAACAGCAACGGAGAATGTTAGAAGCTCCGTGGGAATCTCCATAGATTATACCCTCCCTTTACTTGGCTGTTAGAGCATGTTTAAGCCTTCGCTTTTTTATCGCTACAACGATCATATTGATAATTGCTAATACTGTTACGAATATGAATAACCAATTTAGGCTAGTAGGTGAGAATGAGATTGGAAAAATGGGCCACGAAGCTCCAGGAGGGGTGTATTGGGCAATTATAACCGAATTAGGCGAAGCATCCGCTGCGAATGATGAAGAAATTGGTAAGGGAATAATTCCGATCGGGTATTGATCACTGAAACCTAAAAATTTCACAGTTGCACCTACCTCTAGGCTAAAGTCGACAACTTCTAAGCTGAGAATCATAGAATTTAGTTTAACATACACCTTGGAGTTTTCTTTAAAACTTATGTTTAGGGTACTGTTAATTGATTCAGCATTCCATGACAAATTTTTTACGTCAATTTCCGCCGGGCCTTCAACATCTACCTTTGCAGACATATTTCCGTACAAAGAGAGCCTCGGCGTGAAGTCTAACGTTATTTCTCCAACCGTCGGTACGCTACCCACCGGAACAGAAAATGTGCTAAAAATTAACTGAGACGTTCCTATGGGTGTTGAAAAAGTGCTTGTTATAGTTTTGGAAAAATCTTTGGATAAATCCCCCACAGATACGAACAAAGAGATTTTTATGCTGGCCGTTGCCTGCTCCCTCGAGACAGCTACATATAAGGTTGCCGCCGTACCATTTTTTGACGTAGTAGTATTTGTGGTAGAATGAATGGTGACAGGCATTTTTAATGATAACTGTGCGTCTAAAGATAAATGAACAGACATTCCAAGCAAATTTGATGACCACTCTTTATTAACATTTTTTGTTGCCGAAAAAGTAACTATATTACTTTTTTTAGCTTGATTAATTGAACGAACGAACGGCATAGACGTAAACATTGAATAAATCAAAACATTCAACAGCAATAGTATTGCAATTAACCGTAGCTTCTTCAATTATATCCCTAAATTTTCTTATTACCTTAGGTAAACATTCTGTGTATTAAGAATTCTTTAGTTTTTAATTTTTAATTAATATAAGTTTTACGAAAAAATTTTCTATGAATAAATCATATCTGGTCAAGCTATTATAACTAGGTGAGCCTCTCAAAATTTCTATTCCTTCAACATATAGTTCCTAAAATTTTAAAAGCTTAAAATCTACCTTTTCAAGATAAATGACTACTAGGTGAGCCTTTATGAAAGTGTTCTTTCAAGATAGGGACATTTCAACCAGAAACAGAACAGAGCTTGTAGACATAACAGACATGGTTGAGGAAACTGTAAGAAAAAGCGGCATAACCAGCGGAATCTGCATAGTTCACAGTGTCCACTCAACAACAGCCATAATAGTAAACGAGCATGAGGCTGGCCTAATAAATGATATTATCAAGAAGGTTCAACATGACTTTCCCAAGGGAGTTGGCTGGCTCCACGACAGAATAGACGATAATGCGGATGCACACCTTGCATCATCCTACATTGGACCTACAAGAATATTTCCAGTCCGCTACGGCAGACTAGTGAGGGGAACGTGGCAAAACATATTCCTACTAGAACTTGACGGCCCACGCACAAGAAGCATCATCATAGAGGTTATGGGTGAATAAAAGGTTAGGGCCCTGTAAATCCGCATTTTGGGCATTTATATGGTCTGCCGAATTTTCTGCATTTTTGGCATCTCCAGATTATTATTTCTCCGCAGTTTGGGCATGGAAACTTGACTGCTTGGGTTCCCGGCGCAATTA
>CAYOFB010000140.1:0-2436 GCA_964403145.1 uncultured Candidatus Bathyarchaeia archaeon | reverse complement strand
ACCTAGAATATGCTAATCATGCAAAAATTGTTAATTAAAAACTTCAAAAAGAGAAGAAATTTACTAATTTTTCTTACTCTTCTTCTTTTATTCTCCTTAATTTTACCGTTGGGCTACTCTTCTGCTGCAGAGTCCATTTTAAAGTATAGAGTTCGAAGCCCGAGAACTAGTCGCATAACTCATGAAATAACTGTTTTAAATAAAGGGAAACTTCCAGTTAAGAATATTAAGATTTGGGTTCCGACAATCAAAAATGAAACTCCGTATCACCTTGTCCTAATAAACAATATCATGGCAAACCTTCCATACAAAAACTTTGAAAATGACTCTTCAAACAACATATACATCTATTGGCAAATAAACAGCATATTGCCCGGCAATATATTCAAAGCGAAGATTGAATATTCAATCCTGTCATTTGACGTTCAATACGTTATTGATACCCATCTTGTAGGAAATTATTCCACGAAATCCTGGCTTTATGAAACTTACACCCGGCCAGAGCAATACATAGAATCCGATGACCCTCTCATTAAAGAGGTAGCTCAATCTATAGCCGAGAATGAGACTAACCCCCATATCTTAGCCTCAAAAATAGCCGACTTTGTTTCAAAACATCTAAAATATACCGTTCAAAGCGAAGAGAAAGGAGCTAGATGGGCCCTAGAGCATGGCGAAGGAGACTGCTCAGAATTCTCCTATCTTTTTACAGCCTTATGCCGTGCCTGCGGGATTCCGGCTAGAGTAAAAGCAGGATTTGCATTTCACAGCAATACTGAAACAACGGAATTTGGGCACATGTGGGCTGAATACTACCTTCCCAATTACGGCTGGATTCCAGTAGACCTAACATGGCATCAAGTATGCCATCAGGACAGCCTACATTTCGGCTTGCTGCATTCTTTCCCAATCAAATATCCATATGACATCGTTTTCATCGAATGCCATGTGCCAGCAAATATAGAAGTTTACCAAACAGTGGAAATAAGTTTGGGATCAATAGCTGACTTCGAAAACTTCAGCCTAGCCAACCTAACCTATAATACAATATGCAAAACAGAAACTATAGAATCACTCTATTTCCTCACGACCATGATGGGTGCCAGAATCTTCAGTCCAAAAGATTATGAGAACCTAGAGAATGCCATCGAAGAATTTGACTTAACAGTGCAGCGATCACTTGAAACTAAAGATCTAAATGGAATTAAGCAGGCCAACATTCAAATTGAATACATTTCAGGTTTAGCTGAAGCAATAATCTTTAAATGCGGAATAATGCTGACATTGACCGCTCTGATAATAACTCTCATAGTTTTCGCTATAAGCTCGAAAAGGCGCAGAAATGAAGCTTGTTTTACTCTTTAAGTGTTTTCACTATTTTTCGAGCCAGCAAAGTTGAGGCTGCCCTTTGAGCTTCGACCGTTTGAGCCCCAATGTGCGGCGTGCATACAACATTGGGCAATTTCATTAATGAGTAGTCTTTTGGGGGCTCCATCTCATAAACGTCTAAGGCTGCACCACCGAGCTTCCCAGACTTCAATGCATTAAACAATGCCTTCTCGTCAACTACGGCTCCCCTAGAAGTGTTAATTATGAATGCTCTGTCCTTCATTAGCTGAATCTCTTTTTCACCAATCATGTGATAGGTTTGAGGAGTCAATGGAACATGCAAACTTATAACATCGCTTCTTCTAAGAAGCTCATCTAAGGGTACGAATTCTGCTTCTAATTCTTTCAAGATTTCAGGAGAAGGCGGCGTACGCTTTGTTATCAATATCTTCATGCCGAAGGCTTTAGCTAATCTAGCAACTTTCTCTCCAATATGACCTAAACCGACGACGCCGAAAGTCTTACCGTTCAACTGCCATCCCCTAAACTCTTTCTTGGCCCATCTCCCCTCCTTCATTGAACTGTCCGCCCTCGGAATTTGCCTAGCAAGTGAAAGTAGAAGCCCAATGGTTAGTTCAGCTACAGCTATTGCCGGAGCCTCCGGAGTGTTAAGAACCTTTACTCCCTTCTCTTTGGCGGCCTCAACATCAATATTGTCTATGCCCGCTCCAGCCCTACCAACAACCTTCAGTTTCTCCCCAGCCTCAATAATCTCCCTTGTCACCTTCGTTCTGCTCCTAACAACCAAAACATCATAATCCCTAACCCTTCTCTTCAATTCTTCATAGGAAATTTCCGGATTGATGTCAACCTCAAATCCCGCATCCTTAAGAATCTTTACTCCATCTTCATGAATCGGGTCGCATACAAGAACTTTCATAACTCTTCATCTCCACAGCAGAGCTTATTATTTTACATGTTTAAATAGTATAAGCTAACTTGGAAGCTTAAAACCTTGATGGCTAGGATAGTTAGAACACTTAAGGAAAAGCGCTATAATTGTGGCGGGCCCGCTGGGATTTGAACCCAGGACCTCCGGCTCCGCAG
>CAYOFB010000139.1:0-2451 GCA_964403145.1 uncultured Candidatus Bathyarchaeia archaeon | reverse complement strand
CTAAAAAAGCATTCATTTTATGGTTTTTAAACCCTTTTGTTTTGATAACTTCCTACATGCACGGGGCATTCGATGTAATAGCAGCTTTCTTCATCCTACTAGGCCTCTACTTTTTAATAGATAAAAAATACCTTTTTTCGGGAATGAGTTTCGGGCTTGGCGGCTTGACTAAACTTTCTCCATTTCTGGTAGCTATACCGATTTTGGGGATGGTCTTCGTGAAGCACGCGAAAAATTCTCTGAAGGAAGCTTTTCTGACTACATTTAAATTTCTGGCGGGATACATAATTCCTATTATAATTTGCCTGCCTTGGTGCGTCAATTACTATAACATGGTTAATACAGTAACATTGAATGAACTCTCAATTAAAGGAGGATTAAATCAATGGTTTTTTGCTGCAAACCGAAATTTAAGGTACGGTATTAATTCAAACATTCATATCTTGATGGAAGTTTTTTATTTGTATCCACTACTAAGCCTTATTCCCGTTCTTTTTTATCATAAAATTTTTAAGAAATCTCATGACTTTCCTTACATAACTTTGCTTTTTTCAATTCTCTCGTTTGAAATATTATATCTTGTCCTTCCGTTAACTGTTCAGCCGCAATACCTCATGTGGATAATTCCGATTTTGATAGTAATCTACGCAAAGAAGAAGTCATTTCTTTATTCATTTGCAATTTTCTCTTTAGCTGCATCCGCGTTTTTCTTCTCCATTCAAAGTCCATATGCTTTCATGTATCCACTAGCACTATTTACTTCACTATGCACTGTTGAGCAGTTAAATACGTCCATTGTTAGCTATGCATCAAGACCCGGATTTTTCTCTCTTTACTTATGCGAAGATTTATGCACCATTTTTGGCGCCTTTGCATTTTTAGGACATCTAATAACGCTTTATTTAGTCATAAAGGAGTTGTCTAAAATTGGTAAAGATGGCAAGCCTTAACTGGAGACATTTAATAATCCTCATGATAATCTATGTTTTAGGCTCACAGATAGCTTGGCATTTTTCACTGGTTGTTTATGCAGACGTAAGGTTTTCTGTATATGATCCCGAATTCGAAAATGAATCCTTCACGGTTAAATTTTCGCTGTATACAAATATGCCCCTAGACATCAGAGTAGTATTAATGCCTATAACCGAAAAGCCCAGCAACCTATCAATTTATGTTTTCTATGATCCCAAATATCCCGCTCTAGGGACAAGTTGGGAAAGAATTCATATGCTTCGGAGCAATTTAAGAAGGGAACTGTCCCTAAGAGGCTTTAAAAAAGATGTGCAACTTATCACTGCAAAGCAGCTGGAAAGTTTACTATGTGAAAAGAAGAGAGCCATAGTCATAGTTGCTTCGGGAGCCTTCCCCGCTAATGTGTTTTCACGCGACAAAGATTTAGTGAAGCCTTGGCTTGATGCCGGAGGGATTCTAATATGGTTTGGATGGCCTCCAGGATTCTACACTGTATATGAAAGCCAGATAGAAAATGAAACTTTTTGTCAGTTACCGCAGCAGCATCTCCATGAAGAAGGTGTCAAACGCCTTGGACTTAAAGAAAATATTCTTGGAGAAGATGTTAAAGTAAAATCTTATGAAGGTTTCGAAACTGCTGAGAAACCATCTCATCTCTGTGAGATATTGGATATAAACTATAACTTAATTAATTATGGAGCGCTTAACGATTCACTATCTGGAAATGGCTTAGCCCTTGGAATGATAGGGGGAAATCCGCCGAGAACTTCAGTTTCAGTAATTCCTATTGGAAAGGGAAAAATTATTCTCTTCGGATTTTTTGTTCTTGGAAGCTACATACTCAATGGTCCTGAACTTTCAGCTAGAGATATAGCGCAAATCATACGTTCAGGAGTGATATACTCAACAAAAGATTCTCCGCCGGCTTGTAGGGAATACCATCTTCTCGGAGGGCAAACCATAACTGATAAAGTTGAAGTCAAAGTCAAATCAAACATAAAAGGTGTGATTGTTTACGTGTATCCAACTTTATCAAGCACTTGTTTGCTCTATTTTTATAAATTCTATGAACAACCATCATCAAAATAAGAATCGTAAATAATGCAGAAGACAATTAGTAAATGTCATTTTATCCACAAATTGAAGTCATTGCCGGCAAATGGAACCAATGAAAACTATCCTCAACTTTCATGATTTTAATCCAATGTTTTAAGATATAACGAGTCGTTAACTTAATTTAAGTGAACAATAACAGTTGGATTGCATGAAAATTGTATGAGGTTTCAGTAGTCATTAGAACTCGCGATATAGAAGATAAACTGTTTAAACTTTTAAGCATACTAGCCGCCCAAACAGCTAAACCCAAACAAATAGTTATTGTTGATAATTATTCATGTGAAAGAAGTTTAAGGAACATGAAATCATTTCTTTTGAAAGCCAAGAAAAAGCTATTTACAAGCGAAACGGCCATAAGACTCG
>CAYOFB010000138.1:0-2494 GCA_964403145.1 uncultured Candidatus Bathyarchaeia archaeon | reverse complement strand
ATGAAGAACTAAAAGAAATAGCTGTTAAAAACGCATTAAAACTCGCATGCGGCCATGCTTTTATAATAATATTGCGAAACGCCTACCCAATCAATGTAATGGACAAAATAAAGCAAGTTGCAGAAGTATGTTGCATACATGCCGCCACAGCCAATCCACTTCAAGTAGTAGTTGCGGAGACAGAGCAAGGAAGGGGAATTCTAGGCGTAATTGATGGATATAAAAGCAAAGGAGTAGAATCAGAAGAAGACATAAAAAAGAGGAAAGAATTCCTAAGGAAAATTGGGTACAAACTTTAAGATAAAGTTTAAACGAGCCTAGAGGTGATCTACGCAATTTTTAAGTTACCTTAAAGGACATGAATTTAATAATTAAATAAATATATCTCCAAGATAAAATACCCAGCTTAAGTGGTCTCTATGAAAGTTGACGTTGTAATGCTTACCAAAGACAGCGAACATATATTAAGAAAATGTCTAAACAGCATATATCGGAATATACCAGTGAACAATCTAATAGTTGTTGATGGCTATTCAAAAGATGATACTTTAAACATCTTAAAGGAATTCGACGAAAAGTATGGGAATGTACGTATCTTAAGGGATAAAGGAACTAGAGCTAAAGCTAGAGAAATAGGTATAAAAAACGTTGAAACTGAGTGGTTCATGTTTGTTGACAGTGACGTAATATTATGTAAGAACTGGTTCAAGAAAGCCAGAAAATATATGGACTCTGATGTCGGGGCAATATGGGGCGTAAACGTCGATATCGTGCCAAACTTTAACAACAAAACTTACTATAAAGTTGCTCTGCACGTTGCAAGAGAGGTCTTCGAAATTAGGGGAGGTCTTCACGACACATTGATTCTTCACGAGGCTGTTAGGGACATAAAAATCCCGGAGCACCTACATGCCTATGAGGATGCTTACATAATAAACTGGATAAAAGAAAAAGGGTACAGAGTCATTGTGTGCGATAATATATACTGCCTCCATCACAGACCTCCAGAGGACTGGTATCTAAAAGAAAGCATATCCCTCGCAGAAACCGAAATTAGATGTGGGCTAGTTTACTCTCAACGTTATAGATATGTAAAGTATTACCCGTTCTTCGTAATATATTGGATAATCCAGAGTATTCAAAGAATCAAAAACAAGATGCGGTGATATGAAGTCAATCTCAAAAGAATTCAATTATAGGAGTCTCCGAAAGTTTAAATTATCCTTCTAGAAACCCGCGATTAAGAATTCTTAGTTAACTCACTATCATTTTTGCGTCCTTCCAATTTTCCCTAATTATTTCCAGATTTCCAGCTAATCCGCTGTGAATGGAGTAGAAAATATAACATAGGTATGTGCATCTCTTGCATCTGCGATAGATACTTCTCAATCTTTCAAACTCTTGAGAGTCCCACAATTCTGGCAGTTTAAATATAGTTGTTATTGGACTGTGAAGGTGACAACCTGCAATTCGGCCTAAAGGGTCAATTATGAAGAAATTCGACAATGCATGACACTTCCATATTCTCTCTCCATTTAGGAAAAATTGTTTTACAGCTTCCAAGACTTTGGTAGTAATGAGCACTCCAGAATTTTTTCTCTTTAGCTGAATCAATTCATCGCAAACTTTAATCATTGCAGCTTTATCAACTATTTTAAATTCGTCATTTTCCCTTCCAATGCTGAATACCTGTTTAGGCTCAACTGGAAGATCATAAGAGTAAAGACAATAAAGTACAGGAATTTTCCTTGCGAGGAAATATTTTGTATAATCTACAATTTCATACAGATTTAATTGTGATATTGTAGGTGACACGTACACATTTATGCCTTCTTCGTGCAATGTCTCAATTGCTTGCATAGCTTTTTCCCATGAGCCCCTAATTCCCTTAATGTAATCATTTATCTTTGGATTCAGCGAATCTAGAGAAATGGCGACAAAGTCGGTGTTACGAAGTGCATCTATCTTTTCTAACGCAAGACTGCCATTATCATACACAGTCGTAATGAAGTATTGTGATGCATACCTTAAAATTTCACCTATATCCTCGCGCAGAAGTGGAGCGCCCCCAGAAAAGACTACTTCTATGGTGCCAAGCTGCCTAAGAATGTCCAGCCCTCTTTTTATCTCATCAGTTGTTAATTCTTCAATGTTGTCTTGTTCTCGCCAGACATTACATCCCCTACATCGGTAATTACATCTCTTTGTGATGAACCATTGCACGTGATGCGGTCTATTTGGAAGTAGGGCGTATTTGAGAATACGTGCTGCTTTTTTCGCGGTTACTTTCAAGGCAGGTCCCTTAACAGATTACTGCTTATATCTCTCATGTTAAATATTTAACGTCGTTCATTAACTGAATGAACATTTTTAATATTAAATTTAATTTATTTGGCTGGTGGGCTTGACGGGCTTCATATATCAAATTTTAAATGCTGAGAGAAATTAACATTAAGTTCATGACAAGGTTCAGATTCGAAGTTGAAACATGTAA
>CAYOFB010000137.1:0-2573 GCA_964403145.1 uncultured Candidatus Bathyarchaeia archaeon | reverse complement strand
ATTTAGCAAATATGTCTTTCATCCTTGCCATTTTACGTAAGAGAAGTCTTTAAAGTTTCATTCAAAATCTGAATAAAATTTTTGATTATGAGCTTTCAAAACGTTTTCCTAAACGTAAAAGTATCCTAGCATTCAGCTGGTTCTTGTGGAAGTGAGTCGCAAAGACTATTTGAGAAAAGTAAATTTTCCGTCGGCATAGTTATGTATGTGTGAACTGGAGGTGCTTTTGGTGAAGGATAAGGTGAGGTGTGTGGTGGAGCAGCTATGTTGAAAGTTGAGCATGAAAATGCTAAGAAGAGGGTGAAATTTTATCGTGAGATAGGCAACATGAAGATGGCAAGAGTAGCCTCAGAAACCCTTAACTCGATTTTGAAATCAATAAAAGCAGTTCAAAAAGAAATTGAAAAACTAGAAAGGGTTTGCTCGTAATTATAAATCTGCTTGGAGCTTGTTGTGAATGATAGTTAGGATGAGGGGAAGGTACGGCGAGCTCGAAATTAAATTTAGCAAACTTAGAGGGCCCGGTGCAAACATTACTAGGGATTTTCTGAGAAAAATGATGTATCGAATTGTTGTAAGGGCTACTAAATATTTCGATGAAGCTCGCCTTGCTGGTTGCGAAGACCATGTCTTTACTTATAGAGAGAAGCAGTTCCATTCAGTTGTCTGCCCAGCCATAGCGGACATAACACCATGGTTTCTAATCGAGCACCCTCTTTACAGAAAGCCAGCTGGTGAAGCAGAATATCCGGGCACAGTTGATTACTGGATTTACTACAAAAACTACTCATTTATAATGGAATTAAAACATTCATACTTTGCTTATGCAAAAGCAGGCAATCCCAGAAAAGCAATAACTAGAAAATTTCTAGATGCCCTAAGCCAGCTTAGGAATATTAGAAAAGATGAATGCAGAAGCCTTACGTATGGAAACGGCTTACGTAAAATAGCCTTAGAAGCCATAGTATTCTATAAAGGAGCTAAAGAAAAAAGTAAATTAGAAGAAGATATTAAAAGCGAAGACTTCAAATCATTGTTCAAAAATTTGCTGAGAAATTCTGAACTAACAAATAAATCAAATTTTCATGCCCTATGGATACTGGATAAGAAACTTGTTGTACCATTTGAATATTCAGACTGGTTCGAAATATATCCTGCAGTCGTCTTTGTCGGATACATATCAGATATGATTGAATAATGCGAAAATTAAAGGTGCCTCTGTATTTTGGGCATTAAGGAAAACTTGAGTGCCCCACGGAAGTTTGTCAATTTATGAGTTAATGTTATAAAAGCTTCAGCAAGCATTATTTTCTCAAACCTATGCAAGTTTTTATTAATGGTCAAGAATTCTATAAGGATCAGCTGAGTATTTTCTTTGCTATTGCCCCCAATCCGAACATTGAAGCGATTGCAATTATAAGGGAGCTAATTGCCGTCCATTTTACTTTCTCCACTAGGTTAGTGGCTGTTGCGTTAACAATAACATTTGTAGCATTTGCTACATCACCTTTAAAAGCATAGTTAAGTGCCGGAAGATAAGATAGATAGAGGCTTATAAGCCCAATAATGCTCAAAACGGCGGAGACTAGGCAAATAATCTTCTTGAACATCTCCAAAAATACGATTTTAATCCATGCCTTTAAATTTTACTCGACGGAACCAAGCTAACTGTCAGCTTTGCTTTTTTATGATTATTTTTCCATTTGGTAATGTTGCCATATATTCCCATCCATTTTCTAGGTATTTTTCTATCTGGTTTAAGTCTATAACTTTTTGTGTCCCGCAGTCCTCGCTTCTGTTACCAACTAGCCGTTTCCTTACGAGCTCTTGAAATTCTTCATCACTCAGGCTTGATACATCTATTTTGTCGATTTCTTCTGGCGAGAATCCAGCTACGAGTAGCAGTTGCCTCCTGAATTCTTCTATTAGGTTTTCTCTGCTTGTTTCAGGCTTTATCGTCTGTAGATATTCTTGGCTTCTTCTGTAGGCTTCCCGCATATCTTCTATCACGTTTTCCGGAAGCCTACACTTATTCGTCGTATACCGATTTTCAATATCTCCTTTATGCCCCATCCAAAACTGCCGGTAATCCCGCAGAACTAGCCCCTTAGATTCGGCCAGCATTAGCTGCGTATCGAAGTATGCTCTTAAAACATAGGGCCTCCAATTAAAACCAGCCCGCCTTATAGCATTCCTTATCATGTCGCCAATATTTACGGTTCTGATGAAAGGCTTGCTGGCAACTTTCGGCCTAATTATTGGAGAGTCAGGCATTAAGTTTTCGCCATTCAGAATTCTCTCTTCCAAATAATCTTTAAGGTACTGACAGCCCTCCTCGCTCAGAAAGGTGAAATACTGGTGCCTAGCCTTGCTGAGCTCAGATCTAACGACAACCATGGTTGGTATCTGCTCGAATTCAACTGTGCCGCCTTCAATCTTCATTTCGGGAAAATCCCTAACTCTTAAACCGTCCAAGCCTCTATAGTTGCCAAGCGTCATAAGCCTCAAACCGCTGTGAGCAACCAGCACGCAAGCAGCCCTAGCCTTCTTATCGCCAGACAAGAAAATTCTTC